>JACOVB010000134.1 GCA_016177555.1 Candidatus Rokuibacteriota bacterium | reverse complement strand
GCCCTGGCCCCTTCCCCCGAGTAGAGGCCCTCGTTGAACCCGCGATTGAGGCGATCCAGCTTGCCCCGCGACGCCGGCGAGTGGAGGGCGACCTTGAGCGGGTGCGGCAGCACGAGGTACAGGAGGTAATTCCGGCGCCCGATCTCGATGCGCATCATCGCTTGCGGAAGAGGAGGTTGTCGAACGGAAGCGCCAGGGAGGGCTCCCGCCCGGACGCGCGCAGCGCGCCGGCCAGCACCGCGAAGAGAGGAAGCAGCGCCCGGCGCCTCCGCGAGCGCGCCGTGGCGCGGAAGAACGCCCAGCCGTAGCCGGCCTCCTCCGTCAGGTCTTCGAGCCCCGCCCAGCCGGATGACGGCAGGCAGTCCCGGAGCGTCGCGTTGCGCCAGCCGGTGCCGTCACGGGTGAAGCCGGCGATGGACACGTCCCTGAACCTGCGGGGCCGACAGAGCCGCGCGTACCGGTACGCCAGCCCCGGAGGCAGCCACTGCACCAGCGGCAGCCCGATGGAGTGCGTCTCGAACGGGAAGAGCCGGTTCGGCGTGTCGAGGATGACGATGTGGCCGCCCGGAGCCAGCACGCGGTAGTACTCGTCGACTTGCGCCCGCCGATTCCGGACGGGCAGGTGCTCGATCACCCCGGTGACGACCACGAGATCGAAGGCGCCGTCGGCGTAGGGCAACCGGCGCGTCTCGTCGTTTCCAAGGAGCGTCACCTCTCGCACCGTGCCGAGCCCAAGGTCCTCCACCTTGGTCCGGACGATGGCGACGAAGGCCGGATCCGTGTCGAAGGTCACGATGCCCGCGACCTCCGGCTGCTCGGCGAGGTACTCGGTCATGTGGCCGAAGGAGCATCCCACCTCCAGCACGGAAAGGTCCCTGGCCCCGTGGCCCCGGAGGTACTGGAAGAGCGGGTCCAGGAAGTGCCGGCCCCGGGACGTCTTGAAGGGGAAGTAGAGGGGGGCCCGGCGGATCCCCTTCCGCTCGATCAGCATCCGGATGACGCGCTCGCTGTAGCCCGTGGCGTGCTCGACTCCGCCGACGGTGAGGACGCGCCGGTCGCCGAGGTCCACGAGGCGGTAGGGCGGCTCGCTCATGGCCCGGAGTATAGCAATGGCGGGCTCACCGCTTGACGGCGACCGCCAGGATCATGTGGCCGAGGAGGCGCAGGGCGGGCGGCGCGTAGAGGAGACCGCGCAGAAGCCGCCTCAGGCCCGCGCGGGTCCCGATCGGCCGCGGCGGCCCGCCGGCGGAAGAGCGAGCGGCGGGGAATCCGGCGATCCCCCGCGGAGCTGGACGCGCCACGCCCGCGAGACGGCGGAGGGCCTTCCGTGGAATGCGGGCGGGGTCATAGGGATGGAGGGACGTGACCTCGAAGCCGCGAGCCGCGAGGAACCGGCGCACTTCGCCGCGCGTGAATGCGAACTGGTAGAACTCACCGCCGGCGGCGCGGATCCGCCGGCTCCGGCGGGCCAGCCAGGGGCCGAGCAGCCGGCGGAGACCGTTCCGGTAGGGCACCGAGAGCAGGAGGACACCGCCCGGCGCCAGCACCCGCGCCGCCTCGGCCAGGATCGCGTCGGGCCCACCAGGATCGTGCTCGACGACGCCCAGCGAGAGGTAGGCATCGGTGGAGCCGTCCTTGACGCCGAGAGCGCGGAGGTCCATCACGGCCAGCGGGGCGCCCGCGCGCGCCCCCTCGCGCACCGCCTCGAAGCTCCAGTCCGCGCCCACCGCGGCGCGCCCCCGCTCTCTCAGCAGGAGCACGTACTGGCCGAGGCCGCAGCCCGCCTCGAGGAGGCGCCCGGCGTCGGGCAAGTGCCGCTCGATGAGATCGGTGAGCGGTGAGCGGCGCGCGACGGCGAGGAGCTCCGCGACGGTGTGCCCGCCCCAGTGCTCGCTCCAGAACTCCGAGGTGGCCGCGCGCGAGTAGTAGGCGAGCGGCATGCCCTACCGCCGCCCCACGTCATCGAGGACCGCGATCTCCCGCGCCACCAGCCGCTGGAGGTCGTAGCGCTCGACGACGAGGTCCCGACCCGCCCGTGACAGCGCGGCGGCGAGCCCCGGCTCGGTGAGCACGCGCACGAGACAGGCGGCGAGTGCCTCCGGGCTCCGCGGATCGAAGAGGAGCCCGGTCTTCTCGTGGGTGACTATGGAGCGATTCCCCTCGCAGTCGGAGGCCACGCAGGGCAGCCCGCAGGCCATGGCCTCCAGCAGCACCTTCGGATGTCCCTCGGTGAACGAGGCCAGGACGAAGACGTCGGCTGAGCCATAGACCTCGGGAAGGCTCCGGTGGTCCACCACGTCCCGGAACTCCGCGTCGGCCCCGAGCTTCCTCGCCAGGAGCTGAAGCTCGTCTTTCGATGGACCCGAGCCAACCGTCACGAGTTGAACACCGGCCCCGGTCCGCGCAGCGACCTCGGCGCCGACAGGTGGCGTCGCCCACAGCACCGTGCTGAGGTTCTTCTCCTCGGAGAGCCGCCCGACGTAGAGGATCCGGCGCGGCGCGCCGGGCGGGCGGGCCCCCGCGGCGGCCCGCGGGGCAAAGAGTCGCGTGTCCACGCCGTTGGGGATCAGCTCCACCCGGCGGGCGCCGAGCGACAGCGCCCGCGCGCGCAGCGCCTCGGTGGTCGCGATCACCGCAGCGGCACGCCTGAGCCCCCTGCGCTCCACCACGGCCTTGAGCCAGCGCTTCGGTCCCGGACGGGAGAGCCGGCCATACGAGAAACCGTAGGTCGTGACATAGGGCGTGCCGAAGCGCCTGTTCGCGTCGATGGCCGGGATCACGCCGGTCACCTGAAACACCCTGAGGACACCGCAGTCACGGAACTCGGCCGCGTGGGCCCGGGTCATCATGCGGGCCCGCCAGCCGCGCCACTGCCGCCGCCCGGGGTTGAGGACGGTCACCCGCTCCAGCAGCGCCGCATCGTCGGTGAACTCGGCCAGCGACTCCTGGAGGTAACTGAAGTAGTAGACCCGGTCGAAGACGCGCGCATAGGGGCGCAGGTAGCCATCGATGAGCCGCGACTGCTGGCCCGTCGTCGCCAGCTCCCTGATGCCACCGCCGAGGGCGGGCAGGAGTCCCACCACCATCAGCGCCGCTTCCTCGCCACCACGCGGAAGCCCGTGCTCTCCGCCGGGCACTGCACCGCCCCCTCGCGCTTCCACCGGCTCAGCCTGTCGTAGAGGGAGAGCGACAGCCCGCCCGCCGCGTCGATGAGCCCGGCCCACGGCGTGTCCAGCACCACCGGCATCACGGGCCCATCCGGCTCGAAGCCGCCCTGGCGCAGCTCGGCCAGGAACTCGTCGCGGTTGTACTCGATCTTGTGGTCGGGGTCCGAGTAGGCGAAGAGCCCGGCATCGCGCAGCCTCCGCCGCCAGCGGGTGTCCCGGTTGGGCGCGGAGACGAGGAGCCGGCCCGAGTCCTTGAGCACGCGGCGGATCTCCCCGAGCACGGCGACGCGCGGATCGAGGTGCTCGATGACATCCAGGAACAGGGCGGTGTCGAAGGTGCGGTCGGGAAACGGGAAGCGCCCGGTGATGTCCCAGGCGAAGATGCGGGCCGTGCCGAGACGCCGCTCGCGGATCTCCCGCGCGGCGATCCGGAGCTGGGGCAGATCGTAGTCGAAGCCGATGATGGACCGGCAGCGGGCCGCGGCGCGCACCAGGTGGCCGCCGTTGCTGCAGCCCACATCGAGCACGAGATCCGTCGGGCGGAGCGACGGCAGGTACCAGTCATGCCACGGCTGCTCGACGAGGTGCTTCGGGTGGATGGCGTAGGGGCGCTTGCCGGTGAGCCGGACGAGCCGCACGCCCGCCGACTTCCCGCGGCGGTTCACCAGGTCCACTCCGCGCACGACGAAGCGTGCGAGCGGGTTCACGCGGCGCGCCCTCCCCGGCGGCGCCGCCACGCCTCGAGCGTCCGCTCGTACACGCGCCGGGTGCCCTCCACACAGCGCTCCCAGCGGAAGAGCCGCTCCACGCGCTCGTGTCCCGCCGCGCCGAGCGTTTCGCGGAGGGGGCGGTCTCCGAGAAGAAGGAGCAGCCGCTCCACGAAGCGATCCGGCGCTGCCGGATCGCAGACGAAGCCTGCCTCGCCCTCCCGCACCAGCTCGGGGATGGAGCCGCGGTCCGAGGCGACCACCGGCAACCCGGAGGACATGGCCTCGGCCACCGTGAGCCCGAACCCCTCCATGGCCGAGGGGAAGACGAAGATGTCGCCAAGGTTGAAGTGCGCGGCCTTCTCGGCCTCGGGCACATAGCCGGTGAACACCACGCTCCCCTCCAGGCCGAGCCGCCGCGCGTGCCGGCGCAGGTCCGGGAGCAGCGGCCCGCCCCCCGCGACCAGCAGCCTGGCATCGGGGCGGCGGGCGGCCACGGGTCCCCAGGCATCCAGGAGAAGGAACAGGTTCTTCCGCGGCTTGAGCCCGCCGAAGAAGAGCACCACGAGCCGGTCGCGAAGCCCGTAGCGCTCGACGAGGTCCGCCCGCCGCGGCCGGGGCGCGAAGACGGCATCCACGCCGTAGTACACGACGGACACGTGATCGGTCCGCACGCCGAGATCCTCGGCGAGCTGGCGGCGGCCGAACTCGCTGCCGACCACGACGGCATCCGCACCCTCGACGACGCGCTTCTCGATGAGGCCGTTGAGCGGGCTCGGGTCCAGATGGTGGTGGTGGGCGACCACCGGCACGTCGAGGACGAAGCGGCGCCGCGCCCACAGGGCCGAGGGCCCGATGTAGCGGAGGGAGTGGACCCGGAGCAGGTCGAAGCCGACCGTGTCATGCACGCGCTTGATCGCCCGCGGCACCACGGTGGGGGCGACCCACCAGCGCAGCCCTCGGCCGATGGGGAAGCGGTGGATGGTCCAGTTGGGCACGCCCTCCGGATGGGGCTTGCCGCGGGCCAGGATGATCTCGCAGCGCATCCCGTCGCGCCCGAGCCTCACGAGGAGCTCGCGCTCGTAGGTCTCCCCGCCCGAGGTGCTCTCGGGGGCGATCCCGCAATGAGGCGAGCAGATGTGGAGGGCGCTAGTCACGGCGCGTCGCGACGATGAGGTAGCCGCCGACGAAGGAGGCCAGCGCAGAGCGCTGCACGCGTGCCGAGCCGTCGAGCCTCGCCAGGAGATCCAGCAGCGGGAAGGTCAGGTAGCCGGGCCAGCGCAGGGGCCGCGGCGCCCTCAGCACGAGGAAGCGCAGGAGCCCCGCCAGGTGAGTGAAGTACCCGCCCTGCGGCGTGATGGTCTGAGGCGTGAGCCCGGCCTCGCCCAGGCACCGCTCCCACATGCTGCGCGTGAAGCGCGCATAGTCCTCGGGGTCGGCATGCAGCCGCTCGAGAAAAGGCACCGTCGCGACGAGCCGCCCGCCCGGGCGCAGCACGCGCCGGCACTCGGCGAGCGCGCGCGCGGCGTCGGGGACATGCTCGAGGACCTCGGTGGCCTTCACCGTGTCGAATACCGCCTCGTGGAACGGCAGGGCCTGGATGTCCACGGCGACGTCGGGACCGCCCGAGAGATCGAGGTCGGCGACGATCCAGCGCGCTCCCGCCGGTGGCCGGAAGACGCCGCGACGCCGGCCGCCGCCCACGTCGAGCACTCGGCCCTCGAAGGCGGGATCAAGGGCCTCGAGATCGGCGTCCACGCGCTTGCGCCGGTAGGAGACCAGGAGATAGTAGGCAAGCCCGCGCGTCATGCTTTCCTCCGCGCGGCGGCGGCATAGGCGTCGAGGAGGGAGACGATGATCCGCGCCTCGCTGAACACCAGGGCGGCGCGCTGCCTGGCGGCTTCTCCCATCCGAGCGCGGCGGGCCGGATCGCGCAGCAGCGCCGAGATGGCCTCGCCGAGGGCGCGCGCGTCCTCCCGCGGCACAAGGAGCCCCGTCACCCCATCCTCCACCGCCTCGGGCGTGCCGCCGACCGCCGTGGCCACGACGGGCCGGCCGAGCTGCATGGCCTCGAGGAGCACGCGGCTCAGGGGCTCGGGCCAGCTCGACGGCACGACGACCACCTCGGCGGCCCGGTAGAGCGCAAAGAGGTCCGGCTGAGGGATCGAGCCCAGCACATGCAGATCGTCGCGCCGCGGGACGGCCAGATCCCCTTTGCCCGCCAGCGCGAAGCGGGCCCCCGGGACGGCGCGGCGCACCACCTCCGCGGCCTCGATGAACACGCGCGTCCCCTTCCCGAGAGAGAGCTTCCCCGCGTAGAGGACGAGCGGGCCCGGGCCGATGCCCAGCCGCCGGCGCACCGCCAGCGCCTCCTCCTCCGTCGGCAGGCTGACCCGCGGCGGCAGCGTGTGAACCACTGCTTGCCGTCCGCTGTCCACGAGCCGCTCCGGGTAAATGGCGAGGATCCCGCGGCTCACGCCGATCACGCCCTGCACTCTCCGGAGCGCCGCCGAGCGGAGCCGCTGGTCGAGCCACGAGAGCAGGAGCGACAGCCGCGCCCGCTGCCGCCCGAGCCATGAGGCGCCGGGCATGTAGTGCTCGAAGAAGAATGGCACGCACTTGCCGAGATATTGCCCGGTGTGGCAGTCGAAGGTCGCGGCGCGCTCGAAGAGCGGACAGAGGCCGAGGGGACAGAGGAGCCCCGTGTCCCGGATGGTGGCCACCACCGGGCGGTGGAGCGCGCGCCCCGCAAGCCACGACGGCACGAGCGTGCCCTTGCCCTGGCTGTGGATGACGCCTGCCCCCGCCGCGCGGCCCGCGCGCCAGAGCTGCCAGGCGAAGTAGAGGTAGAAGAGCGGATGGCGGTGGGCGAACCAGCCGGCCTCGGTCTGGCCGGGGGCGAGCTTCACCGGGAAGGGCACGCGGATCACGCTCACGCCCTCCCGCTCCTCGCGGGCGGGCGCCCCGTAGTTCGGCGTCACGACGACGACGCGGTGCCCCCGGCGCACGAGCGCCTGTGCCCAGGCCGCCGCGCTCCACTCCGCGCCGCCGGGCGCGAATGGCGGGTAGTACTCGGCGGCGAAGAGGATGGCGCTCACGGCTTCCTCCCCACGCACTCGATATAGGGCGTCACGCCCGAGAGCCGATAGTAGAAAGCGAGCGGGCGCCGGAGGGGCCCGCCCGATTCGCGCGCCGGCTCGCCGGCGAGGAAGCGGATGGCGGTGACGCCCTGGGCCCGGAGCGCGCGCGCGAGCGCTCCCGGGGTGAGGCGCCTGAGCGTGCGGAGATAGGCCGTGGGCCGGCCGCGGAGCCGGAGATAGAGCCGTCCCAGCGCCTGCGGCAGGAAAGGGGCCCAGAGGAGCTTGTAATGCCCCTCGTACCAGGACCACGCATTCGGGGTGTGCAGGTACACGCTGCCCCCCGGGCGGGTCACGCGCGCCATCTCTCCGATGGTGTCCTCGACGGAGGCCACGTGCTCGATGGCCGAGAAGCAGTAGACGAGGTCGAAGACGCCGTCCCGGAAGGGCAGCGCCTCGGCGACCGCGCGGACATACTGCCCGCCGGTCTTCTCCCGCTTGAGGGCGCAGATGGCCATGGCCGCGCGGTCGGCGTCCACGCCGACGGCGCGGGCACCGGCCTCCAGCGCCACCACGTTGAAGCCGCCGGTGCCGCAGCCGACATTGAGCACCCGCCCGCGGAGCGGCGCCTCACCGACCACGCCGCGCAGGCGCTGGAGCCGCTGCCGCTCCTGCCGCTCCTCGTCCTGGCGGAGCGCCACCAGGGCGGACCAGTCCGGGATGCCGAGGACGTCGCGATAGTAGATCGTGTAGTAGTCGCGTACCCGCTCGCGGAGCTCGGTGTCGACGCTCAACCGGACTTCCGCCTCATCCGAGGCGGGCCAGCAGCCCGTCGGCGACGGCCTGCCGCTCATCATCCGAGATGCCCACCGAGCAGGGCAGCGAGAGGCCGCGGGCGTAGAGGCGCTCGGCCAGCTCGAGCCGGTAGGTCTGCGCGAGGTGGAACACCGGCTGCAGGTGGAGCGGCCGCCAGAGCGGGCGCGCCTGGATGCCGCCGGCATTGAGGCCGCGCAGGAGCGCGCGCACATCCGGGCAGCGTGCCTCGTCGAGAAGGACGGAGGGCATCCAGTAGCTCGAACGGGCCCAGGGCGCCTCGGTGAAGACGTGGAGGCCCTCGACCCCGCCGAGCGCCTCCTGGTAGAAGGCCGCCGTGGCGCGCTTGGAGGCCAGGAAGGCCGGCAGCTGCTCGAGCTGGGCCACGCCGAGGGCGGCATGGAGGTTGCTCAGGCGGTAGTTGAAGCCGACCTCGTCG
>JACOVB010000133.1 GCA_016177555.1 Candidatus Rokuibacteriota bacterium | reverse complement strand
GGCGATGCCGACGCGGCCCGCTACGGCAATGCGCTGCGCGCCGCGGGGCCGGAGAGCGCGGATGCGGCCGTCGTGGTGCTGACGGCCCAGGCCACCACGGAATCTCTCGGCGTGGCCCGGGCCATCGTGGGAGCCACGCGCGGCTGGCCTATCCCCGTGGTGGCGTCCTTCGTGGGGGGCGCAAGGGTCGCGGCGGGAGCGCGGGCCGTCGAGGAGGCAGGGATCCCGTGCTACGCCTTCCCCGAGCACGCCGTGGCGGCGCTCGGGAGGATGGCCCTCCTGGCCAGCCGGAGGAGCCGCGCGCGGGGACAGGCGCGCCGCGCCGATCCGCCAGCCGGCCTTGCATCCCTCCTGACCTCGCTCGAGTCGCGTGGCGGCAAGATGCTGGGAATGGGCGAGCTGGGACCGCTCCTGGACGCCTACGGGATCCCCATGGCGCGGGCCGAGCTCGCGTCGTCGGTAGAGGAAGCCGCCGAGGCGGCGGTGCGGATCGGCTTTCCCGTGGCGCTCAAGATCGCCTCGCCCGACATCACCCACAAGACCGACGTCGGCGGGGTGCGCCTCGGCTGCCGATCACGCGAGGAGGTGGCCGAGGCCGCGAGCGCCATGCTGCGGGCCGTGCGGGATGCCCAGCCATCGGCTTCTGTGGATGGATTCCTGGTGCAGCGCATGCTCCGGCCGGGGCATGAGCTGCTGCTCGGGATGATCTGCGATGAGCAATTTGGCCCACTGATCATGGTAGGCTTCGGAGGTATTTACGTGGAAGTGTTGAAAGATACGGCGGCGCGGCTAGCGCCGCTCTCGCCTGCCGAGGCGCTCGAGATGCTCGACGAGCTGCGGATGGCCCCCGTGCTTGGTGGGATTCGCGGGAGGCCGGCGGCGAACCGGCAGGCCCTCGCGGACATGGTCAGCCGGTTCTCACGCCTGGCGGTGGATGTCCCCGGGCTCCGGGAGCTGGAGCTGAACCCGGTCGTGGTGGACGAGGAAGGCTCGACGGCGATGGATGCGCGCGGGATGGTCGCATAGCGGATCATAGAGCAGCGCCAGGACGGAGGAGAGCGATGGCACCGAGCCGGGGCTTCGGCGTGCTGGTGGCGACGGACGGATCGAGCCTGGGGCGCTCCGCCGTTTCGGCGGCGGCGGAGTTTCCGTGGCCGCGGGGTGCGCGCGGTGAGGGCGTGGTGTCGCGCGGCGGCAGCGTCTCGGCGGAGCTGCCCGCCGGAGTCGCCGCGGTCGTTGACGGAAGCCTCGCTCGAGTCGCCGGCGCCGCCCGACGCAGGCTGGAGCAGCGCTGGCCCGGGTTGGAAGTCAGGCTGGTGGATGGCCCTCCGCTCGATGCGATCCTCTCACGCGCCCGGCGTGTCGGGGCGGGGGCCATCGTCGTGGGATCCCGGGGGCACGGCGCGCTCGGGCGGTTCTTGCTCGGCAGCGTCTCGCGCGGGGTCGTGAGGGGCGCGAGGTGCCCCGTGCTGGTCGTCAAGGGACGGGGGCGGGCGGCGGCGCGCTTCGTGATCGGACTGGACGGCTCGGTTGGGGCACGACGCGCGGTGGACTTCGTGGCCCGGCTCACCCCTCCGCGTGGTGGGCGGCTGACACTCGTCAGGGTGGTGGAGCCCGCACGGCTGCCTTCGCTGGGACTGCTCCCTGCCGCGCTGCGCGGGATCGTCAGGGGGGAGGCGGCGGCACTGCATGCCCAGCGCCTCCAGGCCGCCCGCAAGGAGCTCGACGCGGCGGCGGAGAAGCTCGGGCGCGCCGGCTGGGCCACACGGCCCCTGGTGCGAGTGGGCGTGCCGGCGCCCGAGCTGCTTCGCGCCGTCAAGGCCGTGCAGGCCGACGTCGTGGTGGTCGGCGCCCGCGGCGTGGGTGGGCTCGAGCGGCTCCTCCTCGGCAGCGTCGCCGAGGCCGTGCTGAGCGCCTCGCCTGTCCCGGTCCTCGTCGTCAAGTGATTATTGAGGGGGGAAAGCCATGGAGATTCGCCAGGTCCTGTTTCCCACCGACTTCTCCGTCAGCGCCGAGGCAGCGGGCCGTGTGGCCGTGGAGATGGCGCGCCAGTGGGGGGCGACGCTTCACGTGGTTCACGTGGTGCCGCCCATAACCGACCCCTCGGGCGGAGCTGGGCGACTGAGCAAGGTCGTGCAGTCGCTGGGCGGCTCGCCCGCGGTGGCGAGCGCGCTCCTTTCGGGGCGTCCCGCTCGCGAGATCGTCGCCTATGCGCGGGACAAGGCGGTGAGCCTCATCGTTCTGGGCACACACGGACGGACGGGGGTGAGTCGGGTCATCCTGGGCAGCGTGGCCGAGGGCGTGGTCCGGCTCGCTCCATGCCTCGTCCTCACGGTGCCGGTGGCGGCCCTTGCGCCAAGGGACGCGGCGATCCCGGCGGATTCCGGGGCGGCGACGGTCCAGGTGCCGCGCTGTCTCGTCTGCGCGGGGGAGACCGAGGCGCTCATCTGCGAGCCGTGCCGGACCCGGATCCGCGGGGAAGCGCTCGAACGGAAGCTCGATGCCGAGCGCGCCGGTCGACGGGGCTCGTCGGCGTGACCGGAAGTCGCGTAGCACGGACGCACTAGGAAGTTGAGCCATCGTGGTGATTGTCGCCGAGTGTAGGTGTCCGTAGAGTTCGAGGAGCAAGATGGTCCAGGAACTCTTCGATGCGCCTCACGCGTGAAGGCGACTACGCCGTCCGGGTCGTCGTGGATCTGGCCGGGCGGCCGCCCGGAGCCCTGGTCCGCACGGAGGAGTTGACGCGCACCACACAGGTCTCCAAGGCCTACCTCGCCAAGATCATCCAGCTTCTGTCTCGCGCGGGGCTCGTCCAGACGCAGCAGGGGCCGCGCGGCGGCGTGCGTCTGCGTCGAGATCCGGCGGCGATCACGCTCCGGGAGATGGTGGAGGCGGTGGAGGGCCCGATCTTCCTGAACCGGTGTCTGATCCGGCCCGGCGAGTGCGTGCGCGACAGCTTCTGCACCGTCCACCCCGTGTGGGGCCGCATCCAGGCGGTGCTGATGCGCGAGCTCGAGGCGGTGAGCGCGAGGGACCTGGCGCGGGGTGGCGACATGAGAGAGGAAAAGGGGACGGCATGACCGAGCGAATGGAGCGCTTCGTCTACGACGACGGCATCGTCCGCATGTTCCTGCTGGCCACCGTGATCTGGGGGGCGGTGGGCACGGCCGTGGGGCTGCTGATCGCCGTCCAGCTGGTGGACCCGCTCTTCAACTTCCAGACGCCGTGGCTGTCCTTCGGCCGCCTGCGGCCGCTGCACACCAATGCGGTGATCTTCGCCTTCGCGGGAAACGCGATCTTCACCGGCGTGTACTACTCGGCGCAGCGGCTCCTGCGCGCCCGCATGTGGAGCGACCTGCTGGGACGGCTGCACTTCTGGGGCTGGCAGGCGATCATCGTCGCCGCGGCGGTGACGCTGCCGCTGGGCTATAGCCAGTCGAAGGAGTACGCCGAGCTCGAGTGGCCGGTGGACGTGGCCATCACGCTCGTGTGGGTCATCTTCGCCGTGAACTTCTTCGGCACGGTGGCGCGGCGTCGCGAGCGCCACCTCTACGTGGCGCTGTGGTTCTACATCGCGACCCTCGTGGCCATCGCCGTGCTGCACATCTTCAACAATCTGGTCGTCATCGCGGGCCCCATGAAGAGCTACTCCGTGTACGCCGGGGTGCAGGACGCCTTCATGCAGTGGTGGTACGGGCACAATGCGGTGTCGTTTTTCCTAACGACCCCGTTCCTCGGCCTCATGTACTACTTCCTGCCCAAGGCCGCGGAGCGGCCGGTCTTCTCCTACCGGCTGTCCATCCTCCACTTCTGGACGCTCGTTTTCATCTACATCTGGGCGGGGCCGCACCACCTGCACTACACGGCGCTCCCGGCCTGGGCCTCGACGCTGGGGATGCTGTTCTCGCTGATGCTGTGGATGCCGTCGTGGGGCGGCATGATCAACGGACTGCTGACCTTGCGGGGGGCGTGGCACAAGGTGACCGAGGACGCGGTGCTGAAGTTCTTCGTGGTGGCCGTCACCTTCTACGGCATGTCCACCTTCGAGGGCCCGACGCTGTCCATCAAGAGCGTGAATGCGCTCTCCCACTACACCGACTGGACCATCGCCCACGTGCATGCGGGGGCGCTCGGCTGGGTGGGGTTCATGGTGTTCGGGATGGTCTACTGGCTCCTGCCGCGCGTGTTCCAGACGGCGCTCTGGAGCCGGAAGGCGGCGGAGCTGCACTTCTGGATCGGCACCCTGGGGATCCTGCTGTACATCGTGGCCATCTATGCGGCGGGGCTGACGCAGGGTCTCATGTGGCGGGCCTTCGACGACACGGGCCGTCTCGCCTATCCGGACTTCATCGAGACGACGCTGCGGCTCATCCCCATGTACTGGGTGCGAATCATCGGCGGGAGCTTCTACATCGCCGGGTTGCTGCTGTGCCTGGTCAACGTGCTCATGACGTGGCGCAGCCGGCCGGATCGCTACACGGAGGCGGTCCACGAGGCGCCGGCACTGTCGGGCGGGTACCCGGTGGTCCCCGCGCCCGCGGGTCTGTCGGCATGGGCCAGATTCATGCAGGCGGGGTGGCACCGCCGCTGGGAGGGGCTGCCCACGACGTTCACGGTCTGGGTGGTGGTGGCCGTGGTCAGCGCCTCGCTGTTCGAGATCGTGCCCATGTTCCTCATCCGCTCGAACGTGCCGACCATCGCCTCGGTGCGCCCCTACACGCCGCTGGAGCAGGCGGGACGGGACATCTACGTGGCGGAGGGCTGCAACAACTGCCACTCGCAGATGGTTCGCCCCATCCGGGCCGAGACGCTTCGCTACGGGGAGTACAGCAAGCCGGGCGAGTTCGTCTACGACCACCCATTCCTCTGGGGCTCGCGGCGCATCGG
>JACOVB010000139.1 GCA_016177555.1 Candidatus Rokuibacteriota bacterium | reverse complement strand
TGGCCATCCAGTTCGCCCGCGGCTGCCCCTTCAACTGCGACTTCTGCGATATCATCGTCATGTCCGGCCGCCGCCCGCGCACCAAGTCGGGGGAGCAGGTCATGGCCGAGGTGGAGGACATCCACCGGCTCGGCGTGCGGAACATCTTCGTGGTGGACGACAACTTCATCGGCAACATGAAGGAAGCCAAGAAGCTGCTGCTGGCGCTGGCCACGTGGCAGGAGGCCAACGGCTACCCCGTGGAGTTCATGACCGAGGTGTCCCTCAACGTGGCCCAGGACGACGAGCTCTTGGCGCTCATGAGGCGGGCCGACTTCTCGACCATCTTCGTGGGCATCGAGTCGCCGCGGAGAGCCAGTCTCGAGTCCACCGGGAAGACGCAGAACATGCGGGAGGACATTCTCACCTCGGTCCACCGCATCCAGGCCGCCGGCATCGAGGTCATGGCCGGGATGATCGTGGGATTCGACAGCGACGACCCGGAGATCTTCGAGGAGCAGTTCCGCTTCATCCAGGCCGCCCGCATCCCCATCTCCATGACCGGGATGCTCAATGCCGTGCCCAAGACGCCGCTCTACGATCGGCTCAAGGCGGCCGGCCGGCTCATCGCCGAGTCGGTGGGGGACCAGTTCGTCTTCACCAACATCATCCCCAAGGGCATGTCACGCCTGGAGCTCTACGAGGGCTACCGGAGGCTGCTGGAGCGGCTCTACGACTACGGGAACTACCGCAGGCGCGCCATGGCGCTGATCCTGGGGCGGGGGGCGCTCCGCGCGTCCCGGCTCGCGACCACGCCCGGCGATCTCAAGCTGCTGCTCCGCATCGTCTGGGCCTGCGTGCTCAACGCCTCGCCGCGCCGCGCCTGGCTGACGCTCTCCATGGTCCTGGAGACGGCCCTCCGGCGCCCCCGCGCCATCCGGGACGCCGTCACGCTCGCGCTGATGCACAAGCACCTGTACGAGTACTCCCGCCACACGGCGGCTCGCCTCGATGCGCTGATCCTGGAGCTCCGGGAGCTACCCGCCGCGGGGCTTCTGCCCGCGGCCGAGGCGGTGCCGGGCCCCTCGTAGCAGGCTGCTGCCCCGCCACCCAGGCCGCTCAAGAAAAGGCCCAGGAGCAAGGCGGCGCCCGAAGGCCCCACGCAAGGCGGAGCACGGGCTTGACTCCGGGGCTGAACGTGAAGCGCGGGCGCCTGGCGGCCTCGTCCCGGTTGAGCTCGAAAGGGCCGCTCTCGGGGGCATGGCGGAGCCGGCCTGTCTTCTGCCTATCGCGCAGGATGAGGACGCTCGCGTCACCGAGCGTGACCACGTGTCGTCACCGTGTCTCACCCACTCCCGGACGGCGAGCATCAGCCCGGCCCGGAGCTGGAAGAGCGCAGCCGCGATGAGCGCCAGCATCACGCGCCGCGCGCGGCGCGTGATGGGCGCGGCTAGAAGCCTCGGGTGAGGATGACGATGAGGCTCCAGTCGACCTCCCTGGCGCTCGTCACCGGGAGGTGGACCCCGGCCCGGAGATTCCACCCCGCGGCCGGCTCCACGCTCACTCCGGGGGTCAGGTAGAGTTGCACCCGCTCCGTCAGAGGCTCGCCCCGGTGGAGCACCGTCACGCTGTTCAGCTCGAGCAGCGCGGCCAGCCACTTCAGGGGCGAATAGGTCACGGTAAGGTTGGCCGTGACGCCATGCTCCTTGTGAGGCCTCACCGGCTCGCCCCCCTCCTCCTCGGGCTCGAGCTCCCGCGGGTCGTTGAGCTGCCAGCGATAGGCGACATCCGCCTGGAGGCTCCAGGCGCCTAGCCCCTTGCCCGCGGCGAGGAAGGGCGCCACGGCGAATTGCCCGCCCAGCTCCCGCCGTTCGCTCCCCGTGGGCAAGGTCAGGGCCAGACCTCCGGCAAGGGCGAACTGCTTGGCGGGCAGCAGCACGGGGGCGTATTTAAGCATGAGGCCCACATCGCCCATGCCGGCCTCGGTGGGCTCGGAGCCCACTGGGTCGCGGACGACCACCGGAAGCACCAGCTTGACGCCGAAGGACGGCACGGGCGCATACTGGAGACTGCTCAGGCCGAAGACGTACCCCCACTCCGTCTCGGCCTTCGACATGGTGAAGCTTCCCTCCACCTCGGTGCCGGGCACGGCGCCCTCGGTGATCAGGGTCGCGGGCAGGCTCACCGCCTCCGTCTCTTCCTCCCCCGCAGCTGCGGGGGGGGAGGGAGGGGCGCCCAGGGCGAGAAGGGTGAGACCCACCACGACGGCTCGCCCCGTCCAGGTCAGCATGGCGCTCCTCCCCACCGGGGGTTCATTTCAGTCTCCACCGTGCCCGTCTCCTCGGTGTCCGGCGGACGGCCAGCGAAGGCCGCCCCCGGCGACAAGAGAGCAACAAGAGCCCGATTGCTCTAAGCCGCGCGCCAGAGTGTGTGCCTGTTTGCCTCTCCACCATCCGAGGGCTCGGCTCGCCCCTTCGGCTGAGGTCGGCATCGCTGCTCGCCTCAGGGGAGACCGTTCTCCTTGTCTCACTTGTCAGGGAGGGTCTGGGAATAGGCCAAGACGTCGAGGACATCTTGCAGACTCCACCCGAGCTCCACTCCCGTGGGCATGGCAGGCTCTGAGCCCGGCTGGCCGACGCGGACCTTGTGCAAGAACTCCCAGGGATTCTCTTTGGCCACCGTCCCGACGTACTCAGGTTCGCCCGGCTTCCCGAAGTTCAGTGTCTTCCCCTCGGGACCGTGGCAGACGGTGCAGACGACGGCCAACTGCTTGCCGCGGGCCATGTCCGCCTTCGCGGGCTTCTTCGCCTTGGCGTCAATGGCCCCGGGCAGATCCACCAGCCCATGCTTCAGGAAGGCCGCGAGGTTGGTCAGGGCGGTGTCATCCAGGAATGGAGAGAAATCGTGCTTGCCACTGGTGGAGCCCTTCAGGATGGCTTTGAGCTGGGCCACGCTCATGGTCTGCGCGCCCATGACCGTTGGGAAGCCTGTCTTGTGGGAGCCAGAGCCGTAGGCACCATCCTTCCCCCTGTAATCCCACCCGTGGCACTCTTTGCACCGCCACGTGTCCAGCCCCTTCCGCTTGTTCGTGGATTGCGATGCCCACAGGGGATGGTTGCCGTCGGGCGGCTTCACGCCGGGTACCGCCTTCCACCACTTATCGTAGAGCTGCCCGCCGATGGCCACGCTGCTCGGCGATGCGGTCTGTGCCATGACGGTGCCGGTGAGGGCAAGTCCGGTCGCCAGCAGCCAGATACAGGTCCAAATGCCTACTAATGCGTCCTTCATCGTTCGTCCCCCTTTTCTCGGTGGTGTGCTCCCCGTCGCTCCTCCGTACCCCCGCGGCACCCTCATGCTCCTTCACCACGGGCTCGATCATGAATCCCCGGCCCCAGGCCAGCAGGAGCGTCGCCGCCAGGGCGAGGCCAGGATGATGTTCACCGCAAGGCCTTGCGGGAGAGGGCCGAGCTCACGGCCTCCTCCAGTTCGGCGAGAGCGATGGGCTTGTCGAGGATGGCCAGCACGAGGCCTTCGGCCTTGGCCGCCCGGGCCTCCGAGGTGGAGAGGGAGACCAGCGCGATGATCCCCACGTGAGGAAACCCGGCCCGCAGGCGGCGGAGCAGGATCAGCTCCTCAGGGCCCACCTCCTCGATGTCCGCGACGAGCAGAGAGACGGGAACTCGCTGGAGCCGGGACTCCCCCTCGGCCCACCCCAGGGCCGCGGTCACCGGCAGCCCCCCCTGCAGGAGCACTCGCGTCAGCCCCTGCAGGCTGGTGGCATCTGGCGACACGACCAGGATCGACTCCGGCTGTCTCATCGCAGTGCCAGTCCCACCAGCACAGGGGGTGCCACGTGAGGCGACACGAGGCTCCGGCGCCAGAACCGCTTCAAGCACGGGGCCCTGGGCGGCAGAGAGCGAATGTCCGGGGGGGAGCCGCGGCAGCCGGGTTTGTCAAAACGACTCGCCGGGCCAGTCCGTTGCGGTCAAGATGACAAGGGCTACCGGCCACGCGGCCGCGGGCGGGAGGAGACAGGAGGCAGCTTCGGAGACTTCTACCGGAGATGGAACTCCTGGATCTTCCGATAGAGGGTCTTGAGCCCGATCCCCAGGATCTCGGCCGCCTTGCGCCGGTTCCCGCCGGTGGCGAGAAGCGTCCGGGCGACAGCCTGGCGCTCAAGGTGCCGGAGCGTGGCTCCGGAGTGGCGCTCTGCCGGATCGGGAGTCCTCTCGTCGCCCCGAATGGCAGGAGGGAGGTCCTCGGCCGCAATCGGGCCGCCCCGCGAGAACACGAGCATGGACTCCACGACGTGCTGCAGCTCGCGGACATTGCCGGGCCAGGAGTAGCGGCAGAGGAGCGCCAGGGCCTCGGGGGTCGGTTCCGGGATGGGCTTGCCCCACCGCTCGGCGCAGGCGCCGAGGAAATGCGCCGTCAGGGCCGGGATGTCCTCGACGCGCTCGCGCAAGGGCGGCATCCGGAGGGGAACGACATTCAGCCGGTAGTAGAGATCTTCGCGGAACGCGCCCTCGGCCACGAGGCCCTCGAGGTCGCGGTTGGTGGCGGTGATGAGCCGGACGTCCACGCGGATCGTGTCCGTCCCGCCCACCCGCTCGAACTCCCGCTCCTGGAGGACGCGGAGGAGCTTCGCCTGGGTCTGGGGGCTCATGTCTCCCACCTCGTCCAGGAACAGCGTGCCCCCGTGGGCCAGCTCGAACCGGCCCTTGCGTCGGTCCCGGGCGCCGGTGAAGGCCCCGCGCTCGTGACCGAGCAGCTCCGACTCGAGCAGCCCGTCGGGAAGCGCGGCGCAGCTCACCTTGACGAAGGGGCGCTCGGCCCGCGCCCCGCCGTAGTGAATGGCATGCGCCGCCAGCTCCTTCCCCGTGCCGCTTTCCCCGAGGACCAGGACCGCCGCATCGGTGGCGGCCACCAGCTCGATCGTCTCCCGGAGGCGCTGCATGGCGGCGGAGCGACCCAGGAGCGGCTTGAGCCCGGCGGTCTCGCGCAGGCGGAGCCTGAGCTCGCGGTTCTCCCGGGTGAGTCTCCGGGCCTCCAGGGCGTGCCCCAGCAGAAGCTCGAGCTTGCCGAGATCGATGGGCTTGGTGAGGAAGTCGTAGGCGCCTTTCTTCATCGCCTCGACGGCGAGGCCGACGGTGGCGAAGCCCGTGAGGATGATCACGGCCGTTTCCGGAAAATCGGCCCGGACCCGGTCGAGCAGGGCCATGCCGTCCACGCCCGGCATCTTCAGGTCGGAGAGGAGAACATCGACGGCTTCCGACTTCAGGATGGCGAGGGCCGCCCCCCCGTCAGCTGCCGTCAGCGTCCGGTACCCGGCCCGCGTCATGGCCCGGCGCAGGCCCTCGCGCGTGTGGGAATCGTCCTCGGCCAGGAGGATGAGGTGTTCCACCGCTCACCCCCCGGTGGAGGGCCCGGCGGCGCGAAGCCGGACGAGGAAGCTGGCCCCGCCCCCGACACGGTTCTGGCACGACACGCTTCCCCCGTGCTCCTCGACGATCCGCTTGACGATGGGAAGCCCGAGGCCGAGACCGTCGGCCTTGCTGCTGACGAAGGGAACGAAGATCGTCTCGCGCTGGGAGTCCGGGATCCCCGGGCCGGAGTCCGCCACGGCGATCTCCACCCACCCCGCCTCCCGGGTCACCTCCAGGCCGAGCGCGCCCCCGTTCGGCATGGCCTGCAGCGCGTTCTGGCCCAGGTTGAGGAAGACCTCGCGCAGCTGATCCGGATCCCCTCTCACGGCGGCCCCCGGCGAGAGCCGCCGGGCCTCGAGGCGCACGCCGGCCCTGGCCGCCTGGGGGCCCAGCAGCCCAAGGATCTCCTGCAGGAGGGCGCCGATCTCGACGGTCTCGAACCGCGGCGCCGGGAGACGCGCGAACCTGACGAACTCCTCCAGGATCCGGTTGATCCGCGTGATCTCGTACTCCACCATGGCGAAGGTGCCGAGGGCCTCGCGCAGCGACGCCGGGGCGGCCTCGGCCGAGAGCTCCCGGCGGAGCAGCTGGACGTTGATCGCGAGGGAGTTGAGGGGGGTGCGGATCTCGTGCGTGACCCCGGCCGCGATCTGGCCCGTCACGGCGATCCGCTCGGACCGGATGAGCTCGGCCTGCGTGGCCTGGAGCCTTGCTGCGGTGTCCTCGAGCTCGCGCGTTCGCTCCTTGACCTGCCGCTCGAGCTCCGCCTGAAAGTTCAGCCGCTCGGCCTCGTGCGCCTCCAGGCGCTCGGTCATGACGTTGAACGCCCGGGAGAGCCGCCCCACCTCGTCCCCGGATCGGACGGGAACGCGCTGGGCGAGGTCGCCACCGGCGATGCGCAGGGCAGCCTGGGCGAGACGGCCGATGGGCGAGACGAGGCGCCGGGACAGGAACCGGTTGCCGAGGAGGAGCAGCGATGCGCCGCCCACCGCGAACGTCACGTACAAGCTCGAGATCAGGAACATCCGCCGCTGGGTTCCGTCGATGGCGCGCTCGAGCTTCCGCTCGTGTACGGTGTGCAGCTCCTGGACGATTCCCGCGACCCGCTCATGGGCCAGCTCGTTGATGGCCACCACCTCGGCGGCGGTGGGTGGCTGACCTCGGCCAAGGGCCCCGAGCACCGCTCGGGAGGCGACCTCGAGCTGGGCCACCAGGGCCTGCAGCTCCGAGAGGCGACCCAGCTCCTGGCGTGACTCATCGCTCCCCTGGGTCCGCTCGAAGGCATGGTATGCGGCGATCCGCCGCTTCAGCTCGTCGAGGATCTCCGCGGGGGACGGGTGCCCGGGCGCTGCAGTGCCCAGGAGCGCCAGGTGGAGGTGAGCGACGAAGTGGTGAACGGTGCTGTGGATCCGGTTGATGGCATCGACCTCGAACCGCCGGTGCCGCCCCTCCTCAACTCCCGCGGAGATGGTCCAGGCCAGCAGCACGGAGATTCCGCCCACCACGAGGACGAGGGCGAAGCCCGCCCCGATGGCGATGTTGATCTGCCGGCCGATTCCCGCGCGCACGCTTCGGCTTGCCCTCCCAGCTGTCTCGGGTCGGCCCCTACCTTAGCAGGAAGTGGGCCTGCCAGCCGCATGAGCGTATGTGATCGGCAGGAAGCCCGCCTCCAGGCGGCCCGGCGCCTCGCCAGGCCCCGCTGGCCCGGTGCGCGCGCAGGCTTAGCGTCGAGCCACGACGTCGATGACCACGGCCAGGAACAGGAGCAGGAGGAAGAGGTTCGAGGCGTGGAAGTTGGTGAGCGCGAGCCTCCGGTCCCCCGGCCGCCGCGCGAGCTGCAGGTTGCGAGTCAGGAGGAGTCCTCCACCGAGCAGCACGCCCAGGACGAGGTAGACCCAGCCGAGCATGCCCAGGGCGAAGGGCAGGAGGCTCGAGGCCAGGAGCCCCACCGTGTTGAGCAGGATGCTCCGGGCGGTGCGGGCCTCTCCCTTG
>JACOVB010000138.1 GCA_016177555.1 Candidatus Rokuibacteriota bacterium | reverse complement strand
TGACGATTAGTGATTCTTGCCGAATACGGTTACGCGAATGGGCCGGGGGCCGGCAGGCGGAGGCGTTGCCTGGACCCGTGCTTTAGCGGGGCTCGAAGCCGGCGAGCGCCCCTCTCGTTTGCACCATGTCCGCGGATCGGCGGTGACGAGGGTGCGAGGTCCGGGCAGCGCCCCCGCCTGCCGGCCCCCGACGTGACGGTGATCCGCAAGGGTCATTAGACTCGCTCGATGATCCGCTCGCCGAAGAGGCCTTGCGGCCGGAACACGAGGAAGGCCAGCGCCACGACGTAGGCGAACCAGTTCTCGATGGCGCCGCCCACCAGCGGGCCCCAGTAGACCTCGCCGATCTTCTCCCCCACCCCGATGATGAGTCCGCCCACGATGGCCCCGGGGATCGAGGTGAAGCCGCCCAGGATCAGCACCGGCAGCGACTTGAGCGCGATCAGCGACAGGCTGAACTGGACGCCGCTCTTGGCGCCCCACATGATCCCGGCCACGATGGCGACGAGGCCCGCCACCGACCAGACGACCACCCAGATGGTCTTCAGCGGGATCCCGATGCTCAGCGCCGCCTCGTGATCGTCGGCCACGGCCCTGAGCGCCCGCCCGATCCGCGTCCGCTGGAAGAAGACCGCCAGCACGGCGACCATGACGCCGGCGGTCGCCGCCGCGAACAGCTCCAGCTGGTTCATCTGGATGCCCGAAACCAAGAAGGAGCGGTCCGGGATGCCCACGTCGAGCTTCTTGACGTTGGCCCCCCACACCATCTCCCCGAAACCCTCCAGGAAGAAGTTGAGCCCGATGGTGGCCATGAACAGGATGATGTGCTCCTGGTTGACCAGCGGGCGGAGCACGACCCGCTCGATGGCGAAGGCGAGCGCCACCATGATCGCCATCGTCAGGACCAGCGCCGCCAGCACCGGGACCCCCAGATCGATCAGGCCCACCAGATTGAGGGCGGCGAACAGCACCATGACCCCCTGGGCGAAGTTGAACACGCCCGAGGCCTTGAAGATGAGGACGAAGCCCAGCGCCACGAGGGAGTACATGAGCCCGGCGGCGATGCCCCCGATCAGCACCTCCGCGAGGAAGCGCGGGTTGGACGCGATGTCCACGAAGGGCGCGACCAGGACCGCGTGCAGGACCCCCATCACGCCGCCCGTTCACTCATGGGGCACCCCGAGGTACGCGTCGATCACGGCGGGGTCCTTGCGCACCTCATCCGGGGTGCCCTCGGCAATCTTGCGCCCGTAGTCGAGCACGACCACGCGGTCGGAGATGTCCATCACCACGCTCATGTCGTGCTCCACCAGCGCGATGGTCGTCCCGAACTCGTCGTGGACGTCGAGGATGAAGCGGCACATGTCCTCCTTCTCCTCGATGTTCATGCCGGCCATGGGCTCGTCGAGCAGCAGGAGATCGGGCTCGGCGGCCAGCGCCCGCGCCAGCTCCACCCGCTTCTGGAGACCATAGGGCAGGCGCGCGGCAACCGTCTTGCGGATGGCCTGGATCTCCAGGAAGTCGATGATCTTCTCCACGAAGGCCCGGTGCGCGAGCTCCTGGCGCTTCGCAGGTCCCCAGTAGATCGCGTCGAGGACGAAGGACCCGCGCATCTTGAGCAGCCGGCCCGTCATGATGTTGTCGAGCACCGTCATGCCCTTGAAGAGGGCCACGTTCTGGAAGGTGCGCGCGATTCCGAGGGCGGCCACGTCGTAGGGCTTGAAGCCGGTGCGGTTCTGGCCGTCGAAGAGGATGCGCCCCTCGTACGGGTGGTAGAAGCCGCTCACGACGTTGATCAACGACGTCTTGCCGGCGCCGTTGGGTCCGATGACGGCCACGATCTCGCCGCGCCCGACCGCCATGCTCACGCGCTGAAGCGCCTGGACGGCGCCGAAGGCCACGCTGATCCCGTCCACCTCCAGCAGCGGACGCGCCGCGGGCGCGTCTGTCACCGGGCCGCCCCCACGACCGACGTCTCGGCATCGCAGATGCGGACATCCGCGCGGATGGTGCCGGTCCGCCCGTCCTCGTAGGTCACGAGCGCCTCGACCTGGACATGCTCGCGGTCCGAGTACAGGGCGTCGATCAGGGCCGCGTACTTCTGCGCGACGAATCCCCGGCGCACCTTGCGCGTCCGCGTGATCTCCTGGTCGTCGGCATCGAGCTCCTTGTGCATGAGGAGGAAGCGGCGGATCTGCGCGCCCCGGAGCTGCTCGTCCTCCGCCAGGCTCCGGTTCGCCCGCATCACCTCCTGGCGGATCAGGTCGCAGACCTCGGGCTTCTGGGACAGGTCGGTGTAGCTCGTGTAGGCGATGTTGCGCCGCTCCGCCCAGGCGCCCACGGCGCCCAGGTCGATGTTGACGAGCGCCGTCACGAAGGGCCGCTCGTGCCCGAGGCAGACCGCCTCCTTGATGTGGGCGGAGAACTTGAGCTTGTTCTCGAGGTACTTGGGCGCGAAGAGCGTGCCGTCCTGGAGCCGCCCCACGTCCTTGGCGCGATCGATGATCTTGAGGTGCCCGTCGCGGTCGATGAAGCCGGCGTCGCCGGAATGCATCCAGCCGTCGTCCAGCGTCTCGCGGGTCGCATCGGGGTTCTTGTAGTAGCCCCGGAAGACGCCGGGGCTCCGGTAGAGGACCTCTCCGGACTCGCTGATCCGCACCTCGACCCCCGGGAGCGGCGTCCCCACCGTGTCGAGCTTGATGTCGCCGTCCTTCTGGATGGAGACCAGCGCGCTCGACTCCGTCATGCCGTATGCCTGCTTCACGTTGACCCCGAGGGAGCGGTAGAAGCCCAGGAGCTCGGGGCTGATGGCCTCGCCCGCCGTGTACGCGAGACGGATCCGTCCCATGCCCAGGTTGTCCCGCAGGGGACCGTAGACCAGCAGCTGGCCCAGCGCGTAGAGGAGCCGGTCGCCCACCGGCACCGGCTGATGCGCCAGGCGCCGCTGCTCCGCGCGGCGGGCCACCTCGAGGAAGAAGTGCACCATCCGCCGCTTGAGCGCCCAGGCGTCGTCGACGCGGATCATGACCGAGGTGAGGATGTTCTCCCAGATGCGCGGGGGCGCAAAGAAGTAGGTGGGGCCGATCTCGCGCAGGTCGTGGAGTACCGTGGCCGCGCTCTCCGGGCAGCTCGTCGCGAAGCCGGCGACGATGGACTGGGCGTAGGAGAAGATATTGTCCCCGACCCACGCCATGGGGAGGTACGCCATGACCTCCTCGTCCTCGCTCAGACCTTCACGCTGGGCGGCGTTCCTGGCTGTCACGATCAGGTTCCGGTGGGAGAGCATGGTCCCCTTCGGCTGCCCCGTGGTGCCCGACGTGTAACAGATGCTCGCGAGGTCGCCGGCCGTGCCTTTCGCCACCTCCTCGTCGAAGTACGCGGGGTGGTCCTGGGCGAACTTCCGCCCGAGATCCTCGAGCGCCTCGAGGCTCAGCAGGCACGGGTCCTTGTAGTGCCGCATCCCGCGCGGGTCATCGTAGACGATGTGCTCGAGCCGCGGGCACTGCGCCCTGATGTTCAGGAGCTTGTCCACCTGCTCCTGGTCCTCGACCACGGCGAAGCGCGCCTCGGCGTGGTCGACGATG
>JACOVB010000137.1 GCA_016177555.1 Candidatus Rokuibacteriota bacterium | reverse complement strand
CTTGACGGCACTGGCCTTCACCCTCGCCGTGTGGAATGCCTTTGGGGCCTGATCCAGGGGCTCGGATATACTCCCGGTGATGCTTCCGACCTCTCGCGCGCGCCCCTGTCCCATGGTCTCCGACGCCCCATGACCGGCGCCGCGCTGCCCGTCGCCTGGGTCCTGCCATTCACCGGCATGCTCCTGGCCATCGCCATCTGCCCGCTCGTGATGCCCCATTGGTGGGAGCACAACCGGAACAAGTTCCTGCTGTCCTGTGCGCTGGGCGCACCCGTTCTCGTCCTGTATCTCACGCGCGAGCCTCACGCGCTGGTCGCCACGGCCGAGGAGTACCTGTCCTTCCTGATCCTGCTGGCGAGCCTCTACGTGATCACGGGAGGCATGCTGCTGCGGGGAGACCTCGAGGCGACCCCGCTGACCAACACGGCCTTCCTCGCGACGGGCTCGATCCTGGCCTCGGTCATCGGGACCACGGGGGCCTCGATGGTGCTGATCCGGCCCTTGCTCCAGACCAACCGGGAGCGCCGGCGGGTCACGCACACGGTGGTCTTCTTCATCTTCCTCGTGTCCAATATCGGCGGCCTGCTCACGCCCCTCGGCGACCCCCCGCTCTTCCTGGGCTACCTTCGCGGGGTCCCGTTCACGTGGACGTTCCGCCTCTGGCTCCCCTGGGTCATCGCGGTGGGAGCCCTGCTGCTGACGTATTTCATCTGGGACTCGATCCACCACGCGCGCGAGCCGCTGGCCGCCTTGAAGCGGGACCGCTCCGAGATCGAGCCCCTGCGCGTCCTGGGCGGGCTGAACGCCTTGCCGCTGGCCGGAGTGGTGCTGTCCGTGGCCTTCCTCCACGCGCCGTGGCGCGAGGTGGCCATGGTGGCGCTCGCCTGCCTCTCCTTCTGGCGGACGCCGCGTCAGGTCCACCGTGCCAACGGCTTCACGAGCTACCCGATCGTGGAGGTGGCGGTCCTGTTCTTCGGGATCTTCCTGACCATGATCCCGGCGCTGGAGCTGCTCCGGCTGCGCGGCGGCGAGCTGGGGGTGCGCGAGCCCTGGCAGTTCTTCTGGGTCAGCGGCGTGCTGTCGTCGTTCCTCGACAATGCCCCGACCTATCTGACCTTCCTGTCGCTGGCCCAGGGGCTCCGCCTTACCGACGAGGTCGTGGGGGTCACCCACGCCGTGCTGGCCGCGATCAGCGTGGGATGCGTGTTCATGGGCGCCAACTCCTATATCGGGAATGCGCCCAACTTCATGGTCAAGTCCGTCGCCGAGGAAACCAAGGTCCGGATGCCCTCGTTCTTCGGCTACATGGTGTACAGCCTGGGCGTTCTCGGACCGCTCTACCTCGTGCTGACCTTCCTCTTCCTTTGACCACGATGCGGTACGTGCTCCTCTGCCCCGACGATCTGCTCGAGCACCTTATGGGCCATGCCACCCTGCCGGGTGACTCGTCTGTCCATCTGGTCTCCAGGCGGGCGCAGCGCGCGCGACTGGCGCGGCGCGGAACGGCCGCCCTGGTCGGCGATCTCGCCGATGCCGGCTTCCTCCGGCGCGCCCTCAAGGGCAGCCGCGGCCCGGTCGTCGTGGGAACCCCCGCCAGCCGCATTCCCCGGATCCTGAGGGCGCTGCGCGAGGCGCTCCCCGGTGTCCCCCTCCTGGCGGTGACCGATGAGTCGGGGGCGCCCCCCGGCACCACGGCGGTGCCGCTGTCCGCCTTCGGGGAGCGGGTGATCCGACCGGCGCTGGAGCGGGCCCTGAGCCGCGCCCGGGTCGAGCGCATCCGGCGCCACTTCGAGGACGCCCAGCAGGTGCTGATCCTCATGCAGGACGATCCCGACCCCGACGCCATCGCCTCGGCACTGGCGCTGAAGACGCTCCTCGGCCGCAGCCGGACCTCGGTGCATGTCTGCACCTTCGGCACGATCACGCGTCCCGAGAACGTCGCCATGTGCAAGATCCTGGAGATCGAGGTGGAAGAGATCAGCGCCCAGGCGCTGGACCAGTTCGACCGGGTGGCGATGGTGGACGTGCAGCCCTCGTTCCTCGAGGAGCGCTTCCACGGGGTGGATCTCGTGATCGACCACCATCCCGTGGAGCGGCCGATCAAGGCGCGCATCCGCGACGTGCGACCGTCCTACGGCGCCACCTCCACGATCCTCGTCGAGTACCTGCGGGCCGCCGACGTCAAGGTGACGCAGCGGCTGGCGACGGCGCTCCTGTACGGGATCAAGTCGGACACGCTGGGGCTGGAGCGTGGCGGTACGCGGGCGGACCTCGAGGCCTTCTCGTACCTGTACCTCCTGGCGAATCACAGCGCGCTTCGACGAATCGAGCGGCCCGAGCTGTCCGACGGGGCGCTGGACCTGCTCGCGCAGGGGCTCGCCCGGCGGCGGGTCCTGGGTGGGGTGTTCTTCTCCCATCTCGGCACCGTCACCATGGCGGATCTGATCCCGCAGTTCGCCGACTTCGGGCTTCAGGCGGAAGGGGTGGAGTGGTCGGTGGTCTCCGGCGTGGTCGGAGACCAGGTCCACG
>JACOVB010000012.1 GCA_016177555.1 Candidatus Rokuibacteriota bacterium | reverse complement strand
TCTTCTTCTGGAAGCGCGCCCGGACGCATGTGGGCATCCTCTACGTGGCTTCCATCTTCGTGCTGATCGGCATGTGGTTCGAGCGCTTCAACATCATCGTTCCGGGGCTGGCCCACGACTTCTACCCGTACACGTGGGGCACCTACGTGCCGACCGTGACCGACTCGGCGATCATCGTGGGCTCCTTCGCCTGGTTCTTCCTCCTGTTCCTCGGGTTCATCCGGGTCATGCCGTCGCTCTCCATCGTGGAGGTGAAGGAGGTGCTCCCGCATCCCCTGAAGCACGGCGCCCACGGGGGAGGGGACTAGGATGGCGACGGCGAGCGCGAACGTGCTGGGCGTCTTCGCCCACGTGGACACCACGCTGCACGCCATCCGCGCGCTGCGGCAGCAGGGCTTCTCGGAGCTGACCGTCTACACGCCGGTGCCGGTGGAGGAGATCGAGGAGGAGGTGGAGCAGGGCCGGCCCTTGAGCCGGGTGCGTCTGTTCACCCTGATCGGCGGGCTCACGGGCACCGTCACGGGCTTCTTCCTCACCATCTGGTCGTCGCTCAAGTGGGACCTCGTGACCGGCGGCAAGCACCCGGTCTCGATCCCGCCCTTCGTCATCATCGGTTTCGAGCTGACGATCCTGTTCGGGGGACTGTCGACCCTGCTGGCCCTGCTGATCCTGGGCCGCCTGCCGAGGCTCCGACCGTCGCCGACCTACGACCCGCGCTTCACGCTGGACCGCTTCGGTGTCGCGGTGGCGTGCCCGCCCGACAGGGCCGCGGCGGTCGGGTCGCTGCTGACGGCATCCGGGGCGGAGGAGGTCCGGCGATGATGAAGTACGTGTTCGGCCTGGTGTTGCTGGTGGTGGGCGGCGTCGTGGCCGTGCAGGGCGGGGTCCTCGTGATGCGCTGGAACGACAACATGACGCAGACGGCGCGGGTCATGCCGGGCGAGCGGGCCTTCGCGATGCCCGCGAGCAGCGTGCCGCGCTCAGGCGGCGAGCTGTACTACCCCAAGGAAGAGCGGGAGGCGGCCGCTGCGCGGAAGAACCCGGTCCCGGCCACCCTCGAGTCGGTGAACAAGGGGGGCGCGCTCTACGTCGTCTACTGCACCCCGTGCCACGGCGCCGCGGGCAAGGGCGACGGGCTGGTGACGCCCAGGTTCGTGCCGCCGCCAGATCTCACCAACGCGGACCTTCAGAAGGGCCGCACCGACGGCTACTGGCAGAGCTATCTCGGCGTGGGCGGCGCGATCATGCCCTCCTACGGCGAGGCGCTCTCGCCCGAGGAGCGCTGGCACGTGGTGAACTACGTGAGGAGCCTGGCGCAGAAATGACCCCGACAGCCTCGACCGCACAACCTCCGCAGGGGTCGCAGGCGGTCCTCGTCGCGCTCGCCGTGGCGGGCGCCGCCGCCTTCGTCTACGGCATCATGCAGCCTCAGCCGACCCGCGCCTGGGGGATGTACCTGGTCAACCTCCTCTTCTGGTCGAGCCTGGCCATCACGGGACCGGCGCTGGCCGGGATGATGCAGCTCACCGAGGCGCGCTGGTCCCCGAGCGTGAAGCGGATCGCGCTGACCACGGCCGGCTTCCTGCCGATCTCGTTCGTCCTCTTCCTGATCCTCTTCGCCGGTCGGTCGGTGCTCTACCCGTGGGTGACGACGCCTGTGCCGGTGAAGGCGGCCTGGCTCAACGTGCCCTTCATGTCGCTCCGCATCGGTCTCGGCGTGGCGCTGCTCTACTGGGTGGCGCTTCGCTTCTCCCGGGCGGTGTTCGACGAGCAGACGGGCGCCGCCGACAGCGCCGAGGCCCGCAACCGCCGCAACCGGCTGGCCACCGCGCTCCTGGTCCTCTTCGTGGTGGTGCTGTCGCTCTGGGGCTTCGACCTGGTGATGTCCCTGGATCCCAGGTGGTTCAGCGGCCTCCTGGGCGGCTACTACGTGGTCAGCACGCTCTACACGGGCTTCGGCCTCGTGACGTTCCTCACCATCCGCGCCAACGCCCGCGGGCTCACCAGCGTCTCGCCGTCCGCCATCCAGGATGTGGCGAAGCTCACCTTCGCCATGTGCGTCATGTGGATGTACTTCTTCTTCTCGCAGTACCTCGTGATCTGGTACGGCAACG
>JACOVB010000109.1 GCA_016177555.1 Candidatus Rokuibacteriota bacterium | reverse complement strand
TGATCGGCCGTGAACTTGTGGTAGACGTCGTACTGGACGAGACACGTGAGCGCCCCCCACTCGGGCAGGTAGCGTCCCAGCAATCCCAGCTCGTGCATCTCCCGGAGCGTCTGCGTGACCCGCCCCCAGTCGCGGCAGATGGCGAAGAACAGGTCCCGCACCTCGGGGGAGGCCTTCCAGCTCTCGTCCACGAGGTCCAGCGACTCCTCGAGGGCGCGCTCCACGTCGATCCCCAGCTCGGCGCCCAGCCGGTGCGAATGCCAGAACGCCTTCATGAGCCGGACGGGGTCCTCGCGGAACGCGCGGCCGTCGGGCTCCACCAGATGCAGCCGGCCGTCGAGCACGAAGAGTCCGTCGGCCAGCGCCTCCTGCCGGAGCCGGCGCCCCACCGGGCGGGGGCGCGACAGCGTCTCGCGGCAGCGCGCGATGAGCCGCCGCGACACGCGGTGGATCACCCGCGCGTGGAGATAGTAGTCGCGCATGAACTTCTCGACGCCGAGCGACACGTCGTCGCTCGCATAGCCGAAGTTCTTGGCGATCTGCGGCTGCACGTCGCGCGAGAGCACGTCGTTCTTGTGGCCGGAGAGAAAGTGCAGCTCGTTGCGGACCCGCCAGAGGAAGCTGAGGGCCTCGTCGGCCGTGCGCTGCTCGCGGTCGGTGATGAGGCGCCTGTCCGCCAGCTCGCGCAGCGTGCGCGTGCCGAACTTGGTCGAGGCCAGCCACATGGCCGTGTGGATGTCGCGGAGTCCCCCGGCGGACTCCTTGACGTTGGGCTCGCCCATGTACGGCGAGCCGCCGAACTTCCGGTAGCGCTGGTCGAGCTCGGCGAGCGTCGTCTCCAGGAACTGGGCGAAGTCCTTCCGGTAGACGTTCTCGGCGAGCACCTTCCGGAAGCGGTTGAAGAGCCGCCGGTCACCCACGAGGGAGCGCGCCTGCTGCATGGAGGTGCGGCTCGTGAAGTCGGTGCGCGCCATGGCGAGGCAGTCGGGGAGGCTTCGCACGGAGTGCCCGACCTGCAGCCCCAGGTCCCACAGCGTGTAGAGCAGCCCCTGGGTGGCGCGCTGGACCATGGGCCCCAGGTCTCCGTCGTAGATCACCATGAGGTCGAGGTCGGAGAGCGGGTGGAGCTCGCCCCGGCCGTAGCCACCGAGCGCCACGAGCACCATGGACGCGGGAGGCGCGCCCTCGTTCTTCGCGTCCTCGACGGCCAGGCGGTAGAGCGTGGAGAGGAAGCCGTCCATGAAGGCCGCGTAGGCCTGGACGGACTGCTGGCCGGAGGCCCCGCCGAGGTGGGCCGCCCGGAGGAAGTCGACATTGGAGGTGAGGTGCTGGCGGAGGAGCTCGAGGCGAAGGCGCCGGCGGCGCTCGGCCCGCTCGGCCGGCGCGCCCTCGAGACCCTTCTCAGCCTGGGCCTCCACCCGACGCACCTGGCGAAAGAGCTCCCCCGGCATGGCGAAACGGTACATGGCGCGGACCGAGGCTGTCAAATGTGGCGCGGACGTGGACCACCGGATACAATGGCTCGCCATGCGACGGCTCTGGCGCGCGGTACTCGATCAGGTGACCCCGTACGACGCGGGCCCATCGCTCGAGGAGCTCGAGCGGACGCTCGCGATCGACGGCCTCGTGCGGCTCTCCGCCAACGAGAGCCCGCTGGGCCCCGCGCCCACCGTCATCGAGGCGCTGCGTCGGGAGGCCCGGCGCGCCCACCTCTATCCTGACGGGGGCGCCACGGCCTTGCGGACGGCCCTGGCGCGGACGCTCCGCGTGGAGCCCGAGTGGCTGATCGCCGGCAACGGGGCCGACGAGATCGTGTCGTTCATCGCCCGCGCGGCGCTCGACCCGGGGGACGAGGTGCTGATCCCCCACCCGTCCTTCGAGCCCTACGCGACGGAGGCCATGCTCGGCGGCGGCGCCGTCGTGCGAAGCCCGCTGGCCGGGTACCGGACCGACCTCGACGACATGCGCCGCCGCGTCACGCCACGAACGAAGGTCGTCTTCGTCTGCACGCCGCACAACCCGGCCTCGACGATCGTCCCGGCCGGCATGCTCCTGCGCTTCCTCGAGGGGCTCGGCGACGATGCCCCCATCGTCGTGGTGGACGAAGCCTATCGCGACTTCTGCGACGACCCGGACACGCCCGATGGGGTGGCGCTCGCTCGTCGCTTCCCCACCGTGATCGCCATGCGGACCTTCTCGAAGATTGCGGGGCTCGCGGGGTTGCGGGTGGGCTACGCCATCGCGCGGCCGGAGATCATCGACCGCCTGAACCGGGTGCGGGCCCCGTTCAACGCCAACCGTTTCGCTCAGGTGGCCGCCGTGGCCGCCCTGGACGACCGCACCCATCTCAAGCGGACGCGCGCGCTGATCCTCGCCGAGCGCCCGCGGCTCGCCGCCGCGCTCCAGGCGCGCGGCGCCGTGGTGCCGCCCTCGCAGGCCAACTTCCTGCTGGT
>JACOVB010000108.1 GCA_016177555.1 Candidatus Rokuibacteriota bacterium | reverse complement strand
CGGACCATCAGCTCGTCGTGGCGGCCCATCTCGGCGATGCGCCCGCCGTGGACTACCACCACCCGATCGGCGTTCCGCACCGTGGCGAGGCGGTGGGCGATGACGAGCACCGTGCGGCCCTTCGTGAGCTCGGCCAGCGCTGCCTGCACGAGGAACTCGCTCTCGGAGTCGAGGTCGGAGGTGGCCTCGTCGAGGATGAGGATGGGCGGGTCCTTGAGGAAGGCGCGCGCGATGGCGATGCGCTGGCGCTGCCCGCCGGAGAGCTTGACCCCGCGCTCGCCGACGCGCGTGGCGTAGCCCTGGGGCAGAGTCGCGATGAAGTCGTGGGCCTGGGCCAGTCGCGCCGCCCGCTCCACCTCCTCGCGCGTGGCGCCGGGCTTGCCGTAGGCGATGTTGTACTCGAGGGAGTCGTGGAAGAGGAAGGTCTCCTGGGTGACGATGCCCATGAGGGCCCGCAGCGAGGCAACGGTCACCTGCCGCAGGTCGTCGCCGTCGATGGTGATCCGCCCGGTCGAGACGTCGTGGAAGCGGGGCAGGAGATCCATGAGCGTGGTCTTGCCCGCTCCCGACATCCCCACGAAGGCCACCATCTCGCCCTTCTGCACCGCGAGGGAGATGTCGATGAGCGCGTCGGTCTCGGCGTCCGGGTACCGGAAGGAGACGTCCTCGAAGACGATGCGGTCCCGGAAGCCCGGGAGGGTGTGGGCGCCGGCGGCGTCCGCAATGGCATGCTCGGTGTCCAGGATCTCGAACACCCGCTCCACCGAGCTGAGGGACTGCTGGACCGTGTTCGCCATGCGGGAGAGCTGGCGCACCGGCCCGTAGAGCAGGATCACGGCCGCGGTGAAGGAGAAGAACTCGCCGGGGGTGAGTCCGCCGGCGATGACGCGGTACCCCCCGTACCAGAGGGCGCCCATGATCCCCAGCGCGCCCAGGACCTCCATGAGCGGCTCGGACAGCTGATCCGTCCGGTGGTCCTTGAGCGCGAGGCGCAGGAGGTGGTCGTTCACGCTGTCGAAGCGCTGCTGCTCGAGGCGCTCCCGTCCGAAGGCCTTGACGATCTTGGTCCCGGTGAACGACTCCTGCAGCACCACGTTGAGCTCGGCCATCTTCTCCTGCGACCGCTTGTTGATCCGGTAGAGCTTGCGGCCGAGCGCCCGGATGGTCACGGCCACGGCGGGGAACACGGCCACCGCGATCAGGGTCAGCACCCATTCGCGCAGGAACATCACCACGAGGAGCGCCACGATGGTGCCGACCTGGCGCACGGCCATCACGAGCACCGTGGAGGACAGGCGGGCGAGGCGGTTGACGTCGGTGACGACGCGCGCCATCAGCTCCGCCGAGTGGAGCGACTTGAAGAAGGCCAGCGGCATGCCCTGGGGCTTGACCAGCCACGCGATCAGGCCTTCCGCCGAGGACACCACGAGCGCCAGCAGCGTGCCCACCGCCAGGATCGGCCAGTACGGCTTGAGGTACGGCGCGAGGCGCCGGAGCAAGGAGTACTTTGGAGTCATTCGGGACGCCTGAATAAGGATGACAGCGGGTTGCGGTTCGGCCTCTTCGGGCCTTCGGCCCTCATCGGGGCGTGCCTGCCGCCTGGGCGGCCAAGAGGCGCGCGTAGAGCAACTCGATGCGCTCGAGCTTGGTCGCGAGCGAGAAGAGCGCCTCGACGCGCTTGCGCCCGGCACGGGCCATGGCCTTGGCGCGGGCCGGGTTCTCGATCACGCGCAGCAGTGCCTGGGCCAGGGCCTCCGGGTTCCGCGGCGGAACGAGCAGGCCGGTTTCTCCGTCGAGGATCAGCTCCGGCATGCCCTCGAGATTGGTGCCGATGACCGGAGTCTCCACGGCCAGAGCCTCCCGCAGGGAGCCCGTGAGCCCGAGCCCCGCATAGGAGGCGTCCACCACCACGTCGCTGGCCGCCAGGATCTCGGGGATGTCCTCGCGGTGGCCGAGGACGGACACCACGCCCTCCAGCCCACGGGTCCGCGCCTTGTCCAGCAGGATGCGGATGCGGGGAGGCGGCGAGCCCACGAACAGCAGGCGCACATGGGGCGCCTCCCGGTGAACGCGCGCCATGGCGTCGAGCACGTCGTCGTTGCCGCGCCAGGAGCGGATGCCCACCTGGGTGACCAGGACGTGCTCGGGCCCGAGGCCGAGCGCGCGACGGATGCCGCTGCCGTCTACCTGGGGATGGAAGCGCCCGAGGTCGGTGCCGGAGTAGATGACCTCGATCTTCGCGGCGGGGACCCCGGCGGCGACGAGCCCCCGCCTGATGGACTCGCACACGGCGACGACGGCGGTCACCCGGCGTGTGGCATACCCGAGGCGGTTCCAGCGGTCCAGGGGGAAGCTGACGCCGCGATTGAGGACAAGCACGGGGATCCTCACCAGCAATCCCGCGAGAAGCGCGAGCGAGCGCGCCTTGCCCTTGTGGCAGTGCACGATCTGGATCCGCTCGTCGCGGAGGAGACGGGCGAGCGCCCGCACACTGCGGAGATCCAGCGCGTGCCGCATGGGCAGCGGCACGTGAGGGATGCCCGCGGCCCGACACTTCTCCGCCCAGAGCCGGCTCGGCCGCGTCGCCACCACCACCTGATGCCCGCGCGCGTGGAGCCCCCACGCGAGCTCCCGGAGCTGGACAGCGGCTCCCGTGAAGTAGTCAGCCTTGGGGTAGAGCTGCAGAACGCGCATCAGCCTCCGAAGAACTGGCGCACCGCCGCGACCACCTCGTCCACCTCGCCCTCCGTGTGCCCGGCAGAGATCGGGAGCGTGAGGATCTCCGTGACGATCCGCTCCGTCCGCTCGAGTGCCGGCGCGCTCAGGTGCTCCACCGCGGGCTGCTTGTGGCAGGGCACCGGGTAGTGGATCCCGGTGGCGATGCCCTTGTCCTTGAGGAACCGGGCGAGCTCGTCCCGGCGCGGCGTCCGCACGACGAAGAGGTGGTAGACGTGCCGGGCGCCGGGCCTCTCGGTAGGCACCAGGAGCGGCAGCCCCCCGAGCCCCGTCACGTAGCGCGCCGCGAGCGCGCGCCGGCGATCGTTCATGGCATCCAGCCGCCTGAGCAGGACGCGCCCCACGGCGGCCTGGATGTCGTTGAAGCGCAGGTTGAAGCCGATCTCCGCGTGGACGTCCTTGTTGAGCCGGCCGTGGTCGCGGATCCGCCGGCACCGCGCCGCCACGTCGTCGTCGTCGGTGACGAGGAGGCCACCGTCGCCCATGACCGTGAGGTTCTTCGAGGGGTAGAAGGAGAAGGCGCCGGCGCGGCCGAAGCTGCCGACCTTGCGTCCCTGCCAGGCCGCTCCGTGGGCCTGGGCGCAGTCCTCCATGAGCCAGAGGCTGCGCTCGGCGCAGAGCCTCTGGATGGCGGGGAGATCGGCCGGATGGCCGTAGAGGTGTACCGGGACGAAGCCCACGGTGCGCGGCGTGGCCTTGACGGCCGCATCCCGGACGTCCACGGTATAGGAGTCGTCCACGTCCACGAAGATGGGGACGGCGCCCGCGAAACAGATGGCCTCCACCGTGGGGAAGGCCGTGTGCGACGGCACCAGCACCTCGTCCCCGCTCTTGACGCCGAACGCCTTCAGTGTCATCCAGAGCGCGGAGGTCGCGCTGCTGGTGAGGACCGCGTGCTTGGCGCCGTTGTACCGGGCGAACTCCTCCTCGAAGGCGCGGCACTGCGGGCCCAGGATGTACTGGCGCGAGTCGATGGCAGCGAGGACCGCACCTTTGATCTCGTCGTCGATGGGGGGGCGGGACAGCGGGATCGGCATCAGCGAACGTCTCCTGGTGAGTGAGGTCGGCCGTACTGGCCGCGATAATACAGCAGAGGCTCCGCACCCGAGCCGGGCTGGCACCGGGCGGCCTCGACCTGGCCGACGAAGATCGTGTGATCGCCACCCGGATAGGCGTGGACGGTCGAGCATTCGAGTTGCGCCAGGGCGCCCTCGAGCATGGGCAGCCCGAGCGTGCCCGGCGCGTAGCGGATGCCGTCGAACTTGTTGCTCCCGTTGGTGCCGGGAGGGGCGGCGAAGCGCTGTGAGATGGCCTCCTGGTCTGCGCCCAGGATGTTCACGGCGAAGCGCTCGCTCGCCCGGAGGGCGGGGTAGCTCTGGGAGGTGTGCGCCACGCAGACCAGCACGAGCGGCGGATTCAAGGACACGGAACTGAAGGCGCTGGCGGTGAGCCCCGTGGGGCACCCCTGCGGATCCCACGTGGTGATCACCGTCACGCCGCTGGCGAAGCAGCCGAGAACGCGTCGGAACTCCTCGGGTCCAAGCACTTACCTTTTCTAGCAGGTTCGCCCGGATCTTTCAAGTTCCGCAGGGGGTTGCTTGACGCTTCAGAGGCGTGCCCCTATACTCGATTCGACTCCCTCGGACCCCCTATCTTCGTCGCCCAAGAGGACCCATGACGACACATTCCGGCGCCACCATCACCGAGTCGGCCGTGCTCCAGGCGCTCCGCTCGGTCGAGGATCCTACCCAGCACCAGGACATCGTGAGTCTTGGCCTCGTGCGCGATCTCCAGATCCAGGACTCCGAGGTCTCCCTCACCCTGGCCTTCACGACGCAGCCCCCCGCCACGAAGGCGGCGTTGCACAGCGGCGCCCAGAAAGCCGTGTCCCAGATCCCCGGCGTCACCAAGGCGCGGGTGAAGATGGGCAGCGCCGCTCAGCCCGCGGCGGCCGCGCACGCCGCGCATCAGGCGGCGCCGGCGCCGTCGGCGGACTTCATCCCCGACGTCAAGCACACCATCGCCGTCTCGTCCGGCAAGGGGGGAGTCGGCAAGTCCACGGTGGCTGTCAACCTGGCACTGAGCCTCAAGCAGAGCGGCGCCGTCACCGGGCTGGTGGACGTGGACGTGTATGGGCCGGACGTGCCGCTCATGATGGGCGCCAAGGGCCGGCCCGGGATGTTCGACAACAAGATCCTCCCGGTGGAGGCCCACGGCATCAAGATCATGTCCATCGGGCTGCTCGTCAGCGAGGGCGAGGCGCTCGTGTGGCGCGGGCCCATGATCCACTCGGCCGTCCAGCAGTTCCTCCGCGACGTGGCCTGGGGGCCGCTCGACTACCTCGTCTTCGACATGCCGCCCGGCACGGGCGACGCGCAGCTGTCGCTCTCCCAGATCATCCCGCTCTCGGGCGTGGTCATGGTCACCACGCCGCAGGACGTGGCGCTCCTGGACGTGCGCAAGGCCCTGGCCATGTTCCGCAAGCTCAACGTGCCGGTGCTCGGCGTCGTCGAGAACATGAGCTACTTCATGGCCCCGGATACGGGGAAGAGGTACGCCATCTTCGGGGAAGGCGGCGGCGCCAAGGTCGCCGGGGAATTCGGCGTGCCGCTGCTCGGGCAGATCCCGCTCGAGATCGAGACGCGGAAGGGCGGCGACACGGGCATGCCCGTCGTCCTCGGCCAGCCGGGCTCGGCCCAGGCGGCGGCCTTCCGGCAGCTGGCGGCGGCCGTGACGGCTCGCGTCACTGCGCTGTCCGGCTTGCCGCTGCCACGCATCGGATAACCCGCGACGTCTGCCGGTGAGCACGGCCGTTCAGGTCCATCTCCCGATCTTCCCGCTCCCTGACCTGACGCTCTTTCCCCACACCGTCCTGCCCCTGCACGTCTTCGAGGCGCGCTACCGCGCCATGGTCGACGACTGCCTCGCGCGTGACCGGCGGCTCGCCGTCGTGGGCCTCAAGCCGGGCTACGAGGACTCCTACGAGGGCAAGCCCGCGGTGTACGCCGTGGCGGGCGCGGGCCGGATCATCCGCACGGAGCGTCTCGCCACGGGGCGCTTCAACATCATGCTGCGGGGGGACTGCCGGATCCGGATCGAGAGCGAGATGCCCTCGGACACGCTCTACCGCATCGTCCGGGCCACCGTGCTCCCGGATCGGGGCGCCGATGGTCCCGCGGTCTCCGAGCTCGCCGATCGGGTCAAGGAAGCCTGCCGCCGCCTCCTGCGCGCCGTGCACCGCTCGGCGCCCGGGATGGAGGAGGCGCTGGCCGGCGCCACCGTCCCGGCCGCCCTCTGCGACCAGGTGGCCTCGGCCGTCATCCCGTCGCCGGCCCTGCGCCAGAGGCTGCTGGAGGAGGTGGACGTGGAGCGTCGGCTGCGCCGGCTCCTCCGGGCGCTGGACGCGCTGCTGGCCCGTCTCAGTGGAGACCGCTGAGCGATGCGGGCGTCACGGGTGCGCGTGGCAGCGGCGGCTGGGGTCCTCGTGCTCATGGCGTGGGCGGGGCTCGCCGCGGCGGCGGGGGGATGGGGCTGGCTCGGAGTGCGCATCCGCGATCTCTCCGAGCAGGAGATGGAGGAGATCTCCAAGAGGCACGGCATCCGCGAAGGCTTCGGCGCGATGATCGTGGAGGTGATCCCGGACACGCCGGCCGCGAGCGCCGGGCTCAGGAGCGAGGATCTGGTGGTGGCCCTCGGCGACCGCCCCGTGGTGGACACGCGCGCGCTGCAGCGGTTCGTCGCCTCTGCCGGCGTCGGAGAGACGGTGGCGCTGACCGTGCTCCGGCGCGACGAGGGGCGCCGCCGCCTCATCCCGGTGCGGCTCGCGCCCATGCCCGAAGCCGTGGCGGCCGAGCGGATCGCCGCCGAGTTCGGCTTCCTCGTCCGCGAGCCCGAGGCCCGGGGCGAGCTGGGCGGGGCGCGGCCGTCGGCGCCGCCGTCGGTGACCGGAGTGCTCCCGCGCAGCCGAGCCGCAGTGGCGGGGATGAAGGTCGGCGACGTGCTGGTGGAGGTCAATGGCCGGCCGGTGCTCACGCTCCAGGCGGTGAGGGAGGTCCTGGCCGGCGTGTCCCTGGATCGCCCCCTCCCGCTGGTGGTCAGCCGCGACCGAGAGCGTGTCGTCCTGACCCTTGAGGCCCCCAGGGCCCCTTGACAACGGGAACCTGACGTTTCACGCTATCCGACCAACGGGCCATCGCACCCTTGGCCTCCGGACTCCAGGGGGCGTTGCGGCGCGGTGAGCCAAGTCCCGGTGGCCGGCACCGCGGCGCATGACACGGATCGAAGCCGACAAGACCGGGCGTTCCTGTACTTCACCGTAGAAGCGTGAGAGGAGATCACTCATGGGTAACCAGCAGGCAGCACCCGAAGCACCGCGCCGCAGGTTCCTGAAGGGCGCAGCGGCCGCCGGCGCGGCCGCGCTCGCCTTCCCCACGGTAGTCAAGGCGCAGGGGCCGATCACGATGCGCTGGCAGAGCACCTGGCCGCAGAAGGATATCTTCCACGAGTACGCGAACGACTTCGCCAAGAAGGTCAACGACATGACCGGCGGCGACCTCAAGATCGAGGTGCTGCCGGCGGGCGCGGTGGTGCCGGCCTTCGGCCTGCTCGACGCCGTGTCGAAGGGCACGCTCGACGGCGGCCACGGCGTGCTCGTGTACCACTACGGCAAGCAGACGGCGCT
>JACOVB010000011.1 GCA_016177555.1 Candidatus Rokuibacteriota bacterium | reverse complement strand
CTCGTGGAGGACGTCGTGCTCCAGGTATGCGATCCGCAGAGCGGCGAGCCGCTGGCCGACGGGCAGCTCGGAGAGATGGTGGCCACCGTCCGCCACGAGACCTACCCGATGATCCGGTTCGGCACGGGAGATCTCACCGTGGTGGACGGAAGCCCGTGCCCGTGCGGCCGCACCTCGGCGCGCATGCTTGGCTGGCGCGGGCGGGCCGACGAGGTGACCAAGGTGCGCGGCATGTTCATCCACCCGCGTCAGGTGGACGAGACGGTGGCGCGCGCGGGGATCACGGCGAGCCGGGCGCAGGCCGTGGTCACGCGCGCCGGTCACGAGGACGAGCTGACCCTGCGGGTGGAGCTCCCCGCCGGCGCCGACACCGCCGCGGCCACCGCGGCGCTGACGGGCGCGACACGCGACGTGATGAAGCTCAGGGTACGGGTCGAGGTGGTGCCGGCCGGCGCCATCCAGGAGGGCGCCAAGAAGGTTGACGACCAGAGGAAATGGGACTGAGCGTGAAGATCTTCAACGAGCAGCACGAGATGTTCCGGCAGGCGGTGCGCAGCTTTGTCGAGAAGGAGGTGGCGCCCCACATCGAGGAGTGGGAGGAGGCGGGGCAGATCCCCAAGAGCATCTGGCCCCGCATGGGCCAGCTGGGCTTCCTCGGCATCGAGTACGACGAAAAGTACGGTGGCGGCGGGGCCGACTTCCTCACCACCGTGGTCCTCTGCGAGGAGATGGCGCGCTCGCGCTGCGCCTCCATCGCCATGGCGGTGGGCGTCCATACCGACATGGCCTCGCCCCATCTTTACTGGGCCGGCTCGGAGGCGCTGAAGGACAAGTACCTGCCGGCCATCTGCCGGGGTGAGGCGCTGACCGCCATCGCCGTGACCGAGCCGGGCGGGGGATCGGATGTGGCCGCCATCAAGACGCGGGCGGTCCGCGACGGCGACCACTATGTCGTCAACGGCTCCAAGATGTTCATCACCAACGGGGTGATGGCCGACATCTACTTCGTGGCCGCCCGCCTCGGAAGCGCCGGCGAGGGCCGCCGCCATCAGGGTATCTCCATGTTCCTGGTGGAGCGCGACACGCCGGGCTTCAGCGTGAGCCGCAAGCTCGACAAGATGGGCAACCGCGCCTCGGACACCGCCGAGCTGGCGTTCCAGGACATGCGGGTGCCGGCCGAGAACCTCCTGGGGCAGGAAGGGGGGGGCTTCTACGAGGTGATGCGTATCTTCCAGCGGGAGCGCCTGGTGGCGGGCATCCACACCGTCGCCGGCTGCGAGCGGGCGCTGGAGGACACCATCGCCTATGTCCAGCAGCGGCAGGCCTTCGCCGAGCCGCTCTCGAAGAAGCAGGTGGTGCGCCACAAGATCGCCGACATGGCGACGCTCCTCGAGGCGGCCCGGTGCCTCACCTACGCGGCCTGCCTCAAGTTCCAGAACCGCGAGGAATCGGTGAAGGAGATCTCGATGGTGAAGCTCTTCTGCGGCGACATCGCCCAGAAGATCGCCTACGACTGCGTCCAGCTCCACGGCGGCTACGGCTACATGCGGGAATACCCCATCGAGCGCTTCTTCCGGGACATCCGGCTCCTGACCATCGGCGGCGGCACCTCGGAGATCATGAAGGAGATCATCGCCAAGCAGCTGGCCCTGTAGCGATGCGGGGCGCGAGCCGCCGGATTGCCCTGCTCGGGCTGGCCGGCCTCACCCTGGGTCACCGCGGCCCCGACGTCCATCACAGCTTCGACCGTGTCGGCCGCGACGTGGTCGACCTGCCGAACGCCGGCAACGCAGCCACCTGCCGGCCGCGGGGGACCGGTATCCTCGGGCCGTTGCTGCCCACGGAGGAGCTGGCGGGAGGCCTGCGGAAGGGGGCGACGGCGGGGCAGAACCCCGCCGCCACCGGTGCGGCGGGCAGGGAAGTCCCTGGCCAGCTCGACGCCCTGCTGCGGTGACGCGCTGAACGGCTCGATTCCGGACTTCGTCACGGTCGGCCACGTGACGCTCGACCGAATCGCCGGGGCCATCCGCCCGGGGGGCGCCGCCTACTAT
>JACOVB010000010.1 GCA_016177555.1 Candidatus Rokuibacteriota bacterium | reverse complement strand
GCTGAAGGCGAATCTGAGCCGCTACCTGAGTCAGGTCAAGCACGGGCAGGAAGTGGTGGTCACGGAGCGGGGCCTGCCTGTGGCCAAGATCGTCCCGCTGCGACGCTCGGAGGGGGCCGAGTCGCGCCGCGAGCGACTGGCCCGGGCCGGCGTGTTGCAGCTCGGCACCGGGCGCCTCCGCCCCTCGCTCCTCAAGCCCCCAAGAGGGCCCCGCGTGGGCGACAGCGTGCTCGAAGCGCTCCTCGAGGAACGCCGCCAGGGACGCTGATGTTCTGGGACAGCTCCGCGGTCGTCCCGTCGCTCCTCCCGGCCGCCCGGTCTGCCATGGCGGCCGCGCTGCTCCGATCGGATTCCCACCTCGCGCTCTGGTGGGCCAGCCCCGTCGAGTGCCAGTCCGCGCTCCGCCGTCGCCATCGCGAAGGGATCCTCTCTCCGGCGAATCTGGACCAGGCACTCCTGCGACTCCGGGGCGTCGTCGAGGCCGCCGACGTTGTCGGGCCGACCGATCGCCTGCGCGAGCGCGCCGGCCGAGTGCTGGCCGCCCATCCCCTGCGGGCCGGCGACGCGCTGCAGCTCGCGGCTGCCCTCGCCTGGTGCATCGAAGATCCACACGGCGAGACATTCGTTTGCCTCGACGACCGCCTGAGGGAGGCGGCCCGCCGCGAGGGGTTCGCCGTCCTGCCCACCTGACCTCCGAGAACCCCCACCTTCCGGGAGTATCGACCAAGGGAGAAGAGCCACGTGATCACGCAGGGACTCAGCTTCGAGGAGCACACGGTCGGCGCCACCTACCGGACGCAGGCGCGCACGGTGTCGGAGGCCGACATCTGCGCCTTCGTCAACCTGTGCGGCTTCACCGAGCCGCTCTTCTACGACATGGAGTACGTGGCGCGGGAGTCGGTGTTCAAGGGCCGCCCGGCCCCCGGCGCCCTCACCTTCGCCTTGTCGGAGGGGCTCATCATCCAGACCGGCCTGATCCACGGCACGGGCATGGCATACCTCGGCGGGGAAATCCGGATCGTCGGGCCCGTGCTGGCTGGCGACACCCTCAGCGTCTCCGTCACGGTGGCGGACAAGCGGGAGACGAAGAGGACCGACCGCGGCATCGTCACCTACAGGCACCAGGTCACGAATCAGCGCGGCGAGGTGGTCCTGGACGCCGTGGTCAAGCGGATGATCAGGCGGACCGACGCCCGGGGCTGATGCTCGTCCTCTCCCGCAGCGACCTGGAGCCACTCCTCTCCCCTGCCGACGTGATCCGGGCTGTCGAGGGCGCGTTCCGCGAGCACGCCGCCGGCCGGGTCCAGACGCTGCCCCGGACGATCCTGCCGATGGCGCGGGACGCGGTCTTCCTCTCCATGGCGTCGGCCGTCCCGCGCCGGCGCGCGCTCGGCACCAAGGTGGTGACCGTGGTGCCGCAGAACCGGCGGCGGGGGCTCCCGACCATCCACGCCTCCTATCTCCTCACCGATCCCACGAGCGGGGCGCCGCTCTGCCTGATGGAGGCGGCCTTCCTCACCGCGATCCGCACGGGCGCCACCTCGGCGCTGGCCGCGCGGCTGCTCTCCCGCCGCGACGTCTCCACGGTCGCCTGTTTCGGCGCCGGCGTCCAGGCGGCCTTGCAGCTGCGCTGTCTCCAGGTCGTGCGGCCCTTCGAGCATGTCCTGGTCGTCGGGCGCAGGCCGGAGCGGGCCCGCATCTTCGCCGAGCGCATGCGGGAGACGCTGGACGTCGACGTCCAGGTCTCCTGGGATCGACAGGCCGCCGTGGCCGGCGCCGACCTGATCACCTGCGCCACCACGTCGGCGACGCCCGTCTTCAGCGGGCGCGACGTGCGCCCGGGCACGCATGTGGACGCCGTCGGCGCCTTCAGGCCGACGAGCCGGGAGGTGGACACGACGCTGGTCACGCGGGCGCGCATCGTGGTGGACACCTACGAGGGGGCGTGGGAGGAGGCGGGCGACATCCTCATCCCGCTGCGCGCGCGGGCCATCTCACGGCGGCACATCCGGGCGGAGCTCGCCGAGGTGGTGTCGGGCCGGCGGCGCGGACGCACCTCCCCCGAAGACATCACGCTCTTCAAGTCCGTGGGCTGGGCCGCCGAGGATGCGACGACGGCACGGCTCGCCTATGATCGGGCCGTGGCAGCGCATGTCGGCACGGAGGTGCGGCTCTGAGCCGGAGCGGGCGGATCGCGCAGATCGGCGTCTCCCCGGGCGGCGTCCCCACCCTGCCGGTGGAAGGGGAGGCCGAGAGATGACGCGCCCGGCCGACGCCATCATCATCGGAGGCGGCGTCACCGGCGTCTCCACCGCCTTCCACCTGGCCGGCCGCGGCCTGCGCCGCGTCCTGGTGCTCGAGCGCAAGTTCCTGGCCGCCGGCGGCACCGGGCGCTCGGTGGGCATCGTCCGTCAGCTCTACCCCACGCGCGAGACCACCCTGATGGTCATGCGCTCGCTCGCGGTGTTCCAGGATTTCCGCGAGCAGGTCGCCGGGGACTCGGGCTACGTGCAGTGCGGAGCGCTGATCGGCGTCTCTCCCGCCATGCGCCCGACGCTCGAGAAGACGCTCGCGCTCCAGAAAACGCTGGGCGTCACGGCCGAGATCCTCAAGCCCGAGGATCTCCCGCGGCTCGAGGCCCGGATCGATCCCTCCGGCCTCGGGGCAATCCTGTACGAGCCCGCCTCGGGCTATGGCGATCCGTCCGCCGTCACCGCCGGGTTCGCCGAGGCCGCGAGGCGGCGCTCCGTCACCATCGAGCAGGGCGTCGAGGTGGTCGCGATTCACCGGCTCGGCGATCGCGTGACCGGCGTGTTGACCTCATCGGGCGAGCGCATCGACGCCCCCGTGGTCGTCAACGCCGCGGGGCTCTGGGCGCCAGGGGTGGCCCGGCTCGCCGGGCTCGAGCTGCCCATCGTGGTCGGGCGACACGCGGTCTTCATCGTCCAGCGCGACCCCGCGTTCGGCCCGGCGCATGCGGTGTACCTCGATCTGGCGGGCGGCAGCTATGTCCGACCGGAGACCGGCGCGCTCACGCTCACCGGCTCGCTCACCGACGACGAGACACAGCACCCCATGGACCCGGACGTCCTGGGGGCCGAGGTCGGTTTCGACGAGGCGAGCGAGGCGCTAGCGCGCACGGCCCGCGCCATTCCGCGGCTTGCGGACTCGCGTTTCAGCCGCGGCTACGCGGGCGCCTTCGACATCACGCCGGACTGGATGCCGATCCTCGACGAGTCTCCCGTGTCGGGCTTCTTCATCGCCGCCGGGATGTCGGGCCACGGCTTCAAGCTCGCGCCTGCCGTGGGCGAGATGATGGCGGCGCTGATCACGGGCGGCCTTCCCCCGGTGAGCCTGGCCCCCTTCCGGCTCGGGCGCTTCGTCTCGCGCGAGGCCACAGGGACCTTCGTGTCCTCGTACCTCTCGTGACGGCCGATCCCTCCGAGACCGGCCCGACGCCGGTCACGGGCGTGGTGAGTCCCAGAGCCCGCTCGGCGCTCATCGGGATGGCCGGCGCGCTCTCGGTGACCGCGGTCTGGGTCGGGAGCCTCGCGTCCGGGCCCTACCAGATCACCTATGGCCGGCACGGGTGGGGCCAGGCCGAGATGGTCTTCCTGCTGCACTACGTCCTCTTCGGCCTCCCGGGGATCCTGCTCGTCACGGCCGGCCTGACGGGGGCCGCGCGGGGCCGCCTCGTGGCCCTGTTCGAGCGGCTCCCGCGCCTCTCCGTCGCCGACGGGCGCGCGCTGGCTCTCGGGGCGACCGCGCTCGTCTTCCTCGCAGTGACGGGGACGCGCGTGGGCCTCCTCCGGGACACGGCGGTCACCGACGACGAGAACGTGTATGCCTTCATGGCCACGGTCTTGGCGTCCGGCCGTCTCTTCGTGCCGTCGCTCCCCGAGGCGATCCGTCCCTTCTTCGACAACCAGTTCATGATCAACAACGGCAAGTGGTACGGCATCTACTTCCCCGGCTACCCGGCCGTGCTCGCCGCCGGGGAATGGCTCCACGTGACCCGGTGGGTGCCCACCGTGGCAGCGGCGCTCACGGTCCCGATCGCCTTCTCCGCGACACGGCGGGTCTTCGGCCAGCGCGCGGCCGTGCTCGTCCTGCCCCTGATGCTCCTCTCCCCCTTCTTCGTGTTCTCCTCGGCGACCTTCCTGGCCCACTCGACAGTGGGGCTGCTCTTCATGGCCTTCGTGTACGCCGCCCTCCGCGTGTCGGAGCGGCCCGGGGCCGCCGGCTGGTGGCTCGCGGCCGGCGTGGCGCTCGGGTGGGCCGGCCTCACCCGCCCACTGTCGGCCGCGGCCTTCGCCGCGCCCTGGGTCGGCTGGCTCGGCTGGCGGCTCTGGAAGGACCGCGCGCGCCAGGCCCGCCGAGGCGTGGTCCTCTTCTGCCTGGTCGGCGCCGCAACGCTGGCCACCTTCTTCGCCTACAACAGCGCGCTGTCGGGCTCTCCGCTCACCACGGGCTATCACACCTTCGGCCGCATCAATGGATTCAGCTTCACGCTGGGCGCGCTGCCGGCGCCGGGGCCGCTGCCGGGCCTGCACGAGCTGTCGTACACGCTGGGCCGGCTCAACTTCTGGCTCCTCGGGTGGCCCCTCTCACTGATCTTCCTCCCGTTCTTCCGGCGCTCCACCGCCGGCATGCTGCTCTTCCTCGGCACAGCAGCGGTGCTGGTCGCCTATGCCGCCAGCACCGTGCCCAGCATCAACGTGGTGGGCCCGGTCCACTACGCTGACATCGTGGTGCCGCTGCTGGTCCTCTCGGCGAGCGGGATCGAGGGGCTGGTGGAGCGGGTCAGCGCCTGGGGTATCCCGTCGCTGACGCCGGGCCACGTCCTCGCGGCCTCCGTGACGGCCATGCTCTGCGCGGCCGTCACGTTCCTGCCCGTGTACGGCTCATCGCTCCGGGCCATGTCGGCGCTGGCGCGCGCACCGTATGACCTCGTGGAAGAGCGCGGCCTCGACAATGCGGTGGTCTTCGTCCACAGTCTTCCCGCCCTGCACGTGCATCCGGGCGCCTGGGTCTACTCCCACCGCAACAACTCGCCCGACCTCTCCGACCGCGTGCTCTTCGTCAGATACCTGGGCCCGGAGAGGAACACGGAGCTCATGCGGTACCTGCCGAATCGCGCGCCGTACGCCATGGGCATGCGCGGCACCGAGCTTGTGCTGCGCCCCATCGAGCCATGAGCCCATCCTTCGTCTTCTCCCGCCGGCCGCCGGGCTGGACTGACCCCGGGATCGTCCGGGATGAGGGTGTCTGCCCTCATCACCGCGGAGCAGATCGACGCGGCGGTGGCCACGCTCGGCGAGGCCATCAACGCCGCCTCTCCTCGATCGTGGTGGACCTGTCGGCGGGGAACCTCTACCTGGGCCTCTTCCTGACCATGATCGCCTCGCTCATCCTGGGCATGGGCGTGCCCACCACGCCCACCTACATCATCATGGCGACGCTTACGGCGCCCGCCCTGGTGGCGGTGGGCCGGGCGAACGAGATGGAGATCCCGATCATCGCCGTCCACCTCTTCGTCTTCTACTTCGGGATCCTGGCCGACGACACGCCGCCCGTGGGCCTCGCCGCCTAGGCCGCCGCCGGGATCGCCCGCTCCGACCCGATCAAGACCGGCTGGCGCGCCTTCTCGCTGGACATGCGGACGTTCCTGCGGCCCTACATGTTCATCACGGCGCCGGCCATGCTGCTGATCAACACCACGGTCCTCGAGGCGGCGTGGATCTTCGTGACCGCCTCCGTGGGCATGTACGGCCTGGCCGCGGCCATGCAGGGCTACCTGATCACCGAGGCCCGCTGGTGGGAACGCGTGGTGCTCTTCGTCTGCGCCATCGGTCTCGTGCACCCGGGCCTCTCTACCGATGTGGCGGGCGCCGCCGGCTTCGCCGTCGTGTACGCGGCCCAGCGCCGGCGGGCCCCTGGGGCGCCGCTGCTGTAGCGCGCGGTGGAGAACGGCGGGTGTGCTGGCTGCGCGCCCGCTCAGCGCCCCAGGAAGTGCGGCTTGCGCTTCTCGGCGAACGCCTTCGGCCCCTCCACCGCGTCCAGAGTGCCGCGCAGCGAGGCCGACAGCATGTCCTCGACCCGCAGCCCCTCCGCCAGCGGCAGGCTGAGCCCGCGCAGGATCGCCTCCTTGGCGGCCCTGAGCGCGAGCGGGCCGCGCTCGCAGAGCGTCTGCGCCCACGCCAGCGCCGCCGGCATCACCTGGGAAGGCTCCACCACCTTGGTGACGAGGCCGATGCGGAGCGCCTCCTGGGCGTCGATCGGCTCGGCCAGCAGGGACAGCTCCATCGCCTTCGCAAGCGGGACGGCTCGCGGCAGCCGCTGCGTCCCCCCGCCCCCGGGGATGATCGCCCAGCGCACCTCGGTGAGCGCGAAGCGCGAGGTCGTGGACGCCACGCGGAGGTCGCAGGCGGGCAATTGATGCCACCACGTCAAGCGAGAGGCCAGCCGGCTTCATCCCATCTATCCTCGCAGCACCCTCGGCCGCTCGTTCATGGTCTTGTCGCTGGCCGGCCGTGTAGTCGGGCACGGCATCCGCCCGCGGCGCCGAGACCGCGATGAACTTGGTCGTTGGCTCGATGCTCACCCACCTGGCCTTGCTCTCGTCGACCCCGTTGATCGTGGCGAGGGCGGGAAAGCCCTAGGGTGCTCTCCCGCTGGTTCAGGTGCGGGATCGCCGGCCCACTCATGCTACGATCCCACCGGGGAGGTGATGCTGCATGACTGCCCGTGACGCGACCGCCGAGGTGTTCTGGACGGCCTTTCGCACCTTGCCTCGCGCATCTCGCGAGGCCGTGCTCGGCCGACTGCTCCGGGACCGCCGCACCCGCGAGGACCTCCTCGACGGCGCGGTGTCTCTCGCGAGGGCCACCGAGAAGAGCATCCCGTACGAGAAGGTGCGCGTGCATCTGAGGAAGACCGGGCGGCTGTGACCTACGCCGTCCTCATCAAGCCCTCGGCCAGGCGTGAGCTCGAAGCCCTTCCCGACCAACTTCTCCGGCGTACCGACCGTGTCATCACCTCCCTGGGCGCTGATCCCCGCCCTCGGGGCTCCATCAAGCTTCGCGGGATGGCCGACCTGTTCCGGGTGCGGGTCGGTGACTACCGCGTCGTCTACCGGGTCGACGACGTGGCGCGAGTCGTGGAAGTGACGAGGATCGGCCACCGGCGGGACGTGTATCGCTGAGATTGTGATGCGCATCTCGCCGATGCGCCGGCATCGTGCTGCCCTTCGAGCGCCCCGGGCACATGGGGGGGACGTCCGCGACGCGCTGGTGGGCCTCGGGAACGAGGTCCGGACTTTCGCCCACCGGCGCGACAACCCGCTCTGGATGATCCCCTTCGAGTGCATCGCGGCCGACGCCGTCTTCTTCACCAAGGAGCGCTACGCGTTGCGGGCCCTCGAGGCCGTGGGCCTCGAGAACCTCCACTCCCTGCTGCGCGATCGGCTCCTGGGGCGGCCGGCGTCCGAGTCGGGGAGGTGACGTCACGGTGACGGGGACCACGGACGGGGCGGCCGCCGCCGGAGGGCGTTCATGTGGGCTATCCTCTGAGGAAGTCCGTGATCGGCCCGTCCCGCCGGGCCGAGGTCAGCGGGTGGCTTCGACGGCGATGCGGACCAGCGTGCCCCCGGGGAGCGTTCCGGAGAGATCCAGGGTGCGGCCGCCGACCTCGAGCCGATGCTCGGTGTACGGATGGACGAACAGCGAAAGCTCCGGGAGGCGCTGGTTCAGGCCGAACTGGCGGATGAGGCCGTCGCGGATCTCGTACTGGTCGCCCGGCTGTAGCTCCGGAAGCCCGGGCCCGAAGGTGCCGAAGGAGGTCTCGCGGACGACGAGATCCCCCGCGACGCCCACCTCGAAGATGCCGCCCACCCGCGTCTGCGAGACGGAGTGCACGTAGGACAGGGTGAAGCGCTCGCGGGGGGCCACCAGGAGCCGCAGGAGGACGCGGCCGGCCTTGGCGTCCTTCACGATCAGCTCGGGGCCGCCGGGACCGCCCAGCTCGCCGAGGAGCCACACCCCCATCACGGTGGCCAGGACCAGGGCCACCGCGATGACGGCGAGCAGGCCGCGAAAGCGACTGCGCGAGCGCCAGCGGCGACCACGGACGACCACCGCCACTCCTCCGCTACTTCTTGACGCCCTTCTCCTTGAAGAACTTCTCCGCGCCGGGGTGCAGGGGGATCGGCATGCCGTTGAGCGCCGTCTCGAGCGTCAGGCTCTTGGC
>JACOVB010000146.1 GCA_016177555.1 Candidatus Rokuibacteriota bacterium | reverse complement strand
GAAGGTCGTGCTGGGCACCACGGCCTTCTACCGGGCGGCCTTCCAGGAAGTCCTGAGGCGCGAGCCGCGGGTCGTCCGCGGGGAGGGCGACCGCGTGGTCTGCTCCCTCTGGGCACTGGGCCAGCCGCTCGAGGACCGGCTCGTCCTCGACGCGACGGGCGAGATCGTCGAGCGGCGCTCGCCCGTGGACGATCCGCGCCCTCCCGCGCCGGCCTCGCCGATCTGGCGCGCCGCCCTGGCCTCGCTCGTCGCGCGCGAGAGCGCGCCGCCGCTCGGCGCGTCCATCCGTCAGGTCATGGCAAGCCTCAGGCTCGAGTGGGGGCCTGTGCCCGGCGATCTGCTGCGCGTGGATGGCGAGGTGATCCGGGTCAGCCGCCTCCTCCTCGACGCGGGCGCCGCCCGGGTGCGCGCCATCTCCCCCGGCGCAGAGCGTGCGGCGCCCGCGGTGAGGCTCGTGGTGGACGTGGCGCGACTGCTCGCCCCGGAGGTGAGGCGCCGGGCTCAGATGGCGCTCGAGGCGCTCCCCGAGGACGAGCAGCTGAGGCTATGGGAGGGAAGCGCGGGCGCCGCCGACACGCCACTCGATGACTCGGTCGCGCGACTCGTGGCGCTCGTCGCCGGCGGCGGCTCATGAGACCCGCCCCGGACGGTCACCCCCAGAGGCTCACCCGTAGATCGCCTCGAGGCAACGGCTCGTGCGCCGCGGACCTGCGCCCGCGAGAAGCGCGGCGTGGAGGCGCCGCAGGTCCGCCTCCGTGTCCACGTCGAACCACTCGGGCAGGAGGTGCGTCCTGAGCCCGAGCCGGCCCGCCTTCTCGATCGTCAGGGGCAGGACACGATCCGTGCTCCAGGGAATTCCCGCGAAGAGGCCAGGGGCTCCCCGGCGGAGCCCGACGAGATAGTAGCCGCCGTCGTCTGACGGGCCCAGCACCAGATCGGCCGCGCCCCGCGCCAGGACCTCCGCCGCCTCACGGACATGCGCCATCGGCAGTGTCGGGCTATCGCTGTCGATGGCCATGGCGCCGGGGTGCCCGCTGGCGAGGAGGCCCGCAAGAAGATTCGACAGCCGCTCTCCCAGATCTCTCCCCTGCTGGGCCACGAGCCGGAAACCCTCCGGGGCGAGCGCCACCATGCGCGCCCGGCCGGTGGGCGGCGTGAAGGCCACCAGCGCATCGATCCCGGGTAGCGTCGCAAGCGCGTCGAGCCGGTCCAGGAGGAAGCAGCGGTAGAGAACCGTGGCCATCTCCTGAGTGAGCGCCTGATGGAGCCGCGACTTCACGGGCTCGAGCCCCGGGACCTTCGCCATCACCCCGACCGCGGGCTTCAGGAGGCGCCCGCGCGGAACAGCATCCACACGTTCATCCCGACGAAGGCCACGATGGAGGCGGTCGAGAGGAACACGTAGGATACGTAGACGACTTCCTGGCGGTTGAGCCCGACCCCCTTCACGAGCCGCCGCCAGAGCGAGTGGCGGACGAAACTCACGGACTCGTGGTTGAGGGTGGGCATGCCCAGCAGATCCACCAGGACGTGATAGCCGTCCATCTCGAGGAAGCAGAACGGGTAGAGGCTCACGAACAGCGACTGCAGCTGCAGGATGGCCGAGACGGCGAGGAAGCCCTTGAGCAGCCCGGGCCCCAGCAGGCTCGCGATCCAGAGGTAGAAGGCCGCGAGGAACAGGTGCACCAGCGGCCCGGCCAGCGCCGCCACGAGCCGGGCGCGGCGCGTGCCCATGAAGATGTCGGTCACGTCGGCGTAGAAGGTCGGGATGAAGCCGTGGAGCATGGTGAAGCCGAACTCGCGGACTCGCCGCCCGTAATGCACGAGGGCCAGCGCGTGCACCATCTGGTGGCTGATCACCGTGAGCCAGAAGAAGAGCTTGACGAGCAGGATCGCCGCGATGGGGTGGGCCGCCAGCGCCGCGGTCACCTCGCTCCGGTCCCCCCAGAGCAGGACGGCCCCGCGGACGCCAAGCCCCGTGATGAGGACGAGCCCCGCCACCATGAACGGCGTGAAGAGGACAAAGGCGCCGTAGCGGTACACGCGCTCGAAGACGGTGTGCGCCCGCCGGCTCGTCACGGTGAGCTTCTCGAGGGCCTTGAAGGCGGCCTCGGCCGCCCGCACCGCCGGGTTGCGCCGGTGGCGGGACAGCACCTCCCTCAGGCGTGACGCCGGGCGCATCGTCAGGAGCTCGGCGCGGCGGAGCTTGGAGATGAGGCCCGGGATGATGTCGAAGTCGAAGGCGCCATAGCGCAGCACGTAGGCGGTGGCCATCTCCTGGAGCGAGGCGTGCCCGTCCATCTGCTCCCACAGGAACTTCTCCGGCTCGGTCAGCTGGATGTAGTGCTCGGTCTTGCGGTTCTTCAGCACGTAGGACGTGGCCTTGCGCACCCCGGAACGCATCTCGGCGAGCTCGCACTCCGCGAGGGGAATCCGCTGGGGCCGATGCTGGAGGTAGGCGAGCCCGCTCTCGACACGCTGGATCCGGAAGCTGTCACCGGCCTCGTCCCGGACGAGGAGCTCGATCTTGGACTTGCGGGCGGTCACCGCATCATCCGGGCGAGGTATGCTCGATGTCGAGCCCCGTGGCCTCGAGCCCCCAGCGCGTGACCTCCGCCACGAGGTCGCCCGAGTCGCGGAGCCGCTTGATGAACACCTGGACGAGCTGGAAGAAGAACGCGGTGGCCGCGCGGGGGCTGCTCTCGATGAACCGGTCGAGGTTCTCGCCGGTGAGGCCGAGGAGCACGGTGTTGACGTCGGCCTGCACGGTGGCCGAGCGCGGCCGCCGGTCGAAGAGGCTCATCTCCCCGAAGAAGTCAGCCGGCTCGAGCCGGGCCAGCACCTGCTCGACCCGCCCCGTGACACGCTTGGAGATCACCACACTCCCGGACCGGATCAGGAACAGCTCGCTCCCAAGATCGCCTTCCCGGAAGAGGACCTCTCCCGCGCGCAGCCGCCGCTCGTGGAGCCAGGGCCACAGGGCCAGGAGCTCCGGGTCGGCGATGTCCTTGAACAGGAGCACCTGCCGCAGGAAGGCGGGGTCGGCCGGCTTGGCCACTCAGCGATGTCCACTGATCGAAGGAAGGGAGCGCACGCGGCTACGTCGCCCAGCGCTTCATCATGATGGTCTGCAGGGCCCGAGTCCGCTCCGCGTCCGACGTCTTGCCGGTGCGGGCCACGGCCTTCATCACCGCCGCACGCTCCTCGGCCTCGAGGCCATAGCCGGCAAGCACGGCCGCCGGATCGCGCACGAGCTCGGCCAGGAACTCCTTGTCGAGCATCGCCCGCCCGACCAGCTCACGGATGCCCGGCCTTTCCATGCAACCCCCCAACCACGAGGAGAGTGGTGACCCCGGCGGGATTCGAACCCGCGATCTCGACCTTGAAAGGGTCGCGTCCTTGGCCAGACTAGACGACGGGGTCGAAACGCTCATCCCTGCGGGCGAAAGCACGCGCATCATAGCAAACGGGGGCACCCGTGACAACCGCCCCCTGCGCCCTTGGCCTCTACAGGCAGGCCTCGAAGAGGCCAGCTGCGCCCTGGCCGCCCCCGATGCACATCGTCACGACGCCGTAGCGCGCCCGGCGCCGGAGCATCTCGTTGGCGATGGTGCCCACCAGCCGCGAGCCCGTCATGCCGAAGGGATGGCCGATGGAGACCGAGCCCCCGTTGACGTTGAGGGTATCGGGATCGAGACCGAGCCGGTCGCGGCAGTAGACCACCTGCACCGCGAACGCCTCGTTCAGCTCCCACACGCCGATATCGTCCACCGTGAGCCCGTGCCGCTTGAGGAGCTTCGGCACCGCGAACACGGGCCCGATCCCCATCTCGTCCGGCTCGCAGCCGGCCACCGCGAAGCCGCGGAAGACGAGCTTGGGCCGGATGCCGAGCGTGTCGGCCCGCTCGCGCGACATCAGGAGCGTCGCCGAGGCGCCGTCGGAGAGCTGGGAGGAGTTGCCGGCAGTCACCGTGCCCTGGCCGCTCTCCTTGTCGAAGTGGGGCGGCAGTTTCAGGAGCCCCTCGAGCGTGGTGTCCGCCCGGTTGCACTCGTCCTTGTCGACGTAGTACTCCTCCGTGCCGACCACCTCGCCCGTCTTCTTGTCGAGGATGCCGCGCGTCACGTGCATGGGCGCCAGCTCCTCCTTGAACAGGCCGTCCTGCTGGGCGCGCGCCGTGCGCTGCTGGCTCCCGAGCGAGTACTCGTCCTGGGCCTGGCGGCTGATCTTGTAGCGCTTGGCCACGACCTCCGCCGTCTCGCCCATGACCATGTAGAGGCCGGGGAAGTGCTCCTTCACCCAGGGGTTGGGGCTGCTGTCGCGCTGGAGCATGGTGATGCTCTCGACACCGCCCCCGATCGCGGCCTCGGCCCCGTCGTTCATGATGTGGTGCGCCGCCATCGCGATGGCCTGCAGTCCCGACGAGCAGAAGCGGTTCACCGTCGTGCCGGGGATGGATGCCGGCAGCCCGGCGCGCAGCGCGGCCACGCGGGCGATGTTGTGTCCCTGGGACCCGTGCGGCTGGCCGCAGCCGAGAACCACGTCCTCGATCTCGGCCGGGGCGAGCTGGGGCGCCTTGCCCAGCACGTCCTTGATGCAATGGGCGGCGAGGTCGTCAGGCCGCGTGAGGTTGAACGACCCGCGGAACGACTTGGCGAGCGGGGTGCGAGAGCTGGCGACCACCACGGCTTCCCTCATGCGCGATCCTCCCTCATCGATTCTGATCGAGGCTGACACCTGCGTGAGTCAGCGACCGGGGTTCCGGGCGAGTATAACGCGATTCCAGGAGCCCAGCGGAGACCCCGTCCGAGGCCCCACGAGTGACGCTAGATCTGGCTCCCGGCCCAGGCGCCTTCGTAGAGCGCGTCGGCGATCATGCGCGGCTCGACGCAGTCCCCCACCACGTAGACCTCGGGCACCTTCGTCCGGAGCAGTTCCAGCCAGGTAGGCTCGGGCATTGACCCGCGGGCAAGGATCACAAGGTCGGCGTCCACGGCCTCTTCGCGGCCGCCCGCCTCCACGACGATGGCCTGGCCATCCCTCACCTCGCGGACATCGCAGCGCGTGCGGAGCGCCACTCCCAGCCTTCGCAACCGGGCCAGGAGGGGCCCCCGGTAGCTCGCCACCACATCGCCGGCCAGCTCCTCTGTCCGCGAGCGGGAGACCAGGGTCACCCGGTTGCCGCGCTCGGCCAGGAACTCCGCCGTCTCGCAGCCCATCTGCCTTCCGCCCAGCACGACCACCGCCAGGTCCCTCGCGGGCGGATGGCCCTCCAGCACCTCCCAGGCCGAGAACACCTGGCCCGCACGGGCGCCCCGCACCTGCTCCTCGACCGGGCGGGCGCCGGTTGCCACCACCACGGCGTCGGCCTCTCCCTCGGCCAGCCCTTCGGGCCGGAACATCGTCGAGGGAGACAGCTCCACCCCGGCCTTCCGCGCCTGGGTGACGAGGCATCGCCTCAGCCACTCGATCTTCTCCTTGTGGGGAGGGAGCGCGGCGAGATGCAGCTGACCCCCGAGCTCGGCGCTGCGCTCGGACAGCGTGACGTGGTGGCCCCGCGCGGCCGCGGCCCGCGCCGCCTCCAGGCCGGCGGGGCCTCCGCCCACAACGATGACGCGCTTGGGCGCGGCCGCTGGCCCGAAGGCGGAGAACTCCCGCTCTCGGCCCACCTCGGGGTTCACCAGGCAGCGGATCGGCCGTGTCAACAGCAGGGCCAGCCGGCAATGGTCGCAGGAGATGCACAGGCGGATCTCGTCGTCCCTGCCGGCCTCGGCCTTGGCGGGCCAGTCCGGGTCGGCCAGGAGTTGCCGCCCGAGGGCGATGAAGTCGGCCTTGCCCTGAGCCAGAACCTCTTCCGCGAAGACAGGGTGACGGATCTCCCCCACGACGATGATCGGCACGGAGACGCGCTTCTTGATGGTCGCGGCGTAGCCGGTGAGCCAGCCCTCGGGACGGGCCATGGGGCTGGTGTCCGGCGGGACCAGGGTAATCGGGGCAGTTCCGCCGACCGAGACATGGATGGCGTCCACACCCCACGCCTCCAGGGCCTGCGCGATCTCCACGGCCGCCTCGATCCCGTAGCCGCCCTCGGCGCTCATGCGGAAGAGGATCGGAAAACGCGCGCCCACCGCCTCGCGGACCTGCCGGATCACCAGCCCGGCGAAGCGGCGGCGGTTCTCCGGGCTCCCCCCGTAGGCATCGGAGCGGCGGTTGGAGGCGGGCGAAAGGAACTCGTGAATGAGGTAGCCGTGGGCGCCGTGGATTTCCACGGCATCGTAGCCCGCGCGCTGCGCCCGCCCGGCGGCGCGGGCGTAGCTTTCCGCCCACGTCTCGATCTCCCGCGGGGTCGCCTCGCGGGGGACGACGGCATGGGCGTCCTGAGCGACAGGCGACGGGGTCACGAGAACGCCACCCGTCAGCGCCGGGTCGGCGCGGCCGCCGCCATGATGGATCTGGAGGGCAACCTTCGCGCCGTGGCGGTGGATGGCCTCGACCAGCTCGAAGTGGCCGGGGACAAGGCCGTCGCGATCTATCCCGAGCTGGCAGGCAAAGGCCTTGGCCTCCGGCGCGATGTAGCTGGCCTCCACGATGACGAGCCCCGCGCCGCCCGCGGCCCGGCGCACGTAGTAGTCGATGGTGCGCTGGGTGACCGCCCCGCTCTCGGAGGCGAGCTGCACCACCATGGGCGCCATCACCACCCGGTTGCGGAGCTGCATCGGCCCCATCTTTCCGGACGAGAAGAGCCGCGGACGAACCATCGCTTCCACCATGTCAGCCTCCTGTGGCCCTCAGCCGCGTCTCGGGCTGAGCATGACCGGAACATCGCGCCAGGACGCATCTTAGCGCATACGGGGCGGGGCGTGGCCGAGACTCGACGGAGCAAAAGTGGCAGTCCATGTCCACCGGGCGGGCGCAGGATCCGTTCCCGAGCATGCGGCGGCGCGTCTCGGTCCCTTCGCCAGCGGCTGAGAGCCGGCGGGGCTGGATGGGCGAACCAGTCGTCGAGGAGGTCCGTGATCTGCACGTGTAGGGAGGAGGACTTCCGCGGGTCCTTCTATGGGCTGAACCTCTCGGCGCTCCCCGCGACGCTGATCGAGTCGGAGCTGTTCGGCCACCGCAAGGGCGCCTTCACGGGGGCCGTGGATCACCCGGCGGCTCGAGGCCCGCCGGGACCGGATCCTCCAGGAGCTTGCCGAGCTGGCGCGGCTGCTGCCCGGTTCGCGCCTGGCGAGGAGGTCGCCGAGAGGCCCTGAGGGGCCGCCAAACTTGGCTTCACTCAAACGACTCTATCCGTGCCCGGGTGATCTCGATCATCTTCGCCGCCATGGCCGCGGCGTCCGGGCCAGGCTCTGGCAGCTCGGGCAGCGCAATCGCTCCGGCAGCCTCTCCCATCCTCTGAATCATTTCCGTGATCGCGGCGTCGCCGTCCGCGGCCGTCGCTCCGGCGGTTGTGGCCAGCGCGCGGAAATCCGCGCGCCGGAGCCAGTCATCCCGGCCGTTGAGCTTCAGGGCCATGCGGTCTTGCGCAAGCCGCGGAAAGATGCGCGTGGTCACCGTGTCATAGAGCGGCGCGATGCGCACCGAACGGAAGTGTGCGTCTCCCGGGTCGCCGATCTTCAGCAGCGCGATGTTCTTCAGATGCATGTCGCCGTCGGCGATCAGCCAGGCGAAGAGCGCCCGCTTGATCACGATCAGGACATCTTCGTCCGGCGCAGTCGAGAGCTGGCGGACCGCCTTGGCGACCCGCTCGATGGTGCCGTCGTATTTCGCCGGGGTTGGCAGGCCGAGGACCGAGCAGAAGTCCTCCAGCGCGATCAGCCGCCTGTCCTCGGGGCTCTCGCGGAGGTCGAAGCGCTCGACGAGCAGAGCGGGCGGCATGTGGTCGGGCATCGCGACGAGTGCCGCCGGCGGCGGCGCGAACCCGACGGCGCGGCCAAGGGCGAGGGCCATCCACTCGATGACCGGGAGCGCCTCGAAGCCGCTCGGGCCGGCAGGTTTCAGGATATGGGTGAAGGGCCTGCCAATGGCAGGCGACAGCGTGCCGTCAGCGTCGAGGGACATCGGCGCCTTGATCTGGATGCCGGAGAGCCGCGGCGTATCGGCGCGCTCGTAGAGCTTCGCCAGATTCTTCTCGAAGCCTTCCTCGATGTCTCCCCGGCCCGGCCCGGCATACGTGCCGGTAAAGATGCCATTCGCCGCGTACCGGTCCAGGGGCGTGAGCAGGACATCGGGTGGAAGCGCCGCCAGCTCGCTCTGCCGTTCCACGATCGTGATACTCGACAGGTAGCGCTTGCCGGACCGCAACGTCGCCCGATCGTCGCGATCCCTCAGGACAGCCTCGAGCCAGCCTTCGGGCAGCAGCGAGCCGATGAACGGCGGCAGCTTGCCGGGCGTGGTCTGGCGAACCACGGGCGGTCCACTGCGCTCGGCTTCCGTCCACCGCCATTCGAAGCCGTCGTGAACGAGGTGTCCGATCGGGACACCGTGCCACGCGACGATCAGATCGAGCGCCGCTTCGTTGCGCGCCGGCGCCGCGGCCGGGCGGCGCAGCAGGAACCGCTCGGCACGCTCCCCTTCCCGGTACCATTCGTTCTGGCGGGCGAGCGTCCACACCGCGTCGGCGGCGCTCGACGGGCTGCCGTACTCCTCGATCAGGCGGGCGGCGATCGCCTCGCGCATCGCCTCGTCGAGCGAGGCCGCGTGCTCGCTGCGCAGGCGGAAGGCCTCGAGGAAGCGCTGGCGGATCGAGGAGACGTCGACCCGGAACTCGCCCATGCCGTCGTCCACGACCGCCTCGCCGAGAGAAGGATGGGGCGGGGCTTGGTTCTGGATGATCTCCAGCGCGCGGATGCGGGTGCGCTGGATGCGCCGGCCACTCAGGAAGAGCCGGCCTTCCCGGGTTGGCCCCAGGAGGGCGGCGCCGGCGGCGGACAGGTAGGCTCGGGGATAGAGGTATTTCGCGATGCGGATGGCATGCTTGAGGACGGTTGCGTCAACATCATCGCCCGCGTCCGCATAGATGCCCCGCCTCAGCTGGACAAGCTTTCCTGCCTCGGCCTGGGAGTGGCCGCGGGTCTTGTCGATCGTCTCGCCGACGAGGTAGAGCCCCATCTCTTAACTTTCGCGTATATCAGATACTAGAAAGTTAGCATCGTAGGCCCCCTTTGGACAAGCCGTACTTTCGCATGCTTCAGATACGTGAAAGTTAGATCCAAGAGATGAAGTCCAGTCTCCCTGCGCCTTCCGCGATGTTCCCTGTGATCGGGCTCGGGCTCCTGGGCCGGGCCGAGGGCGGAGGGCCGACGGGGCGGGCGGCTGCAGAGCGCGCATCGTGAGCGCGGGGACGCTGCGGTTGGCGCCGGGCGATTATTACACAATCTGTGATAGACTCGCGGCTGCCCTGGACCTCCGGACGGCGCGGCTGGCCAAGGGCCTCACCCAGGTGCAGGCCGCGGTCCGCCTGGGCCTGTCACAACCCTATCTGGCCATGATCGAGAGCGGCCGGCGCCGCCTGACCCCCGATCTCGCCCGCCGGGCGATGCGCCTCTACGGCCTGTCCCCCAGCCTGCTCCCGCCCGTGGCGCCGGCGTCGCCTCGCCGGCCGCTCGCCGCCGGGGCCCTGGCCCGCGATCTCGCCGCCCTCGGCTACCCCGGCCTCGCCCATCTCCGGCCGCGACGCTGGACCCCCAGGAACCCCGGCGAGGTCCTCCTCGCCGCGCTGGCACAGGACAATCTGGAAGCCCGTCTCGTCGAGGCCCTGCCATGGCTCCTCTGGCGGTTCTGGCCCCTGGACCGGGACTGGCTCGTGCGGGAAGCCAAGCTCCAGGACCTGCAGAATCGCCTCGGCTTCGTCGCGACCCTCGCGCGCCGGCTTGCCGAGCGCGGCGGAGACGCGCCCAAGGCGCGGGCCCTGGGCGAACTGGAAGCCGCGCTCGAGCGCAGCCGGCTCGCGCGCGAGGACACCCTGTGCCGGACTGATCTCCCCCCGGCGGAGCGGCGCCGGCTCGCGGCCCACCCGTCCGAGGACGCCAGGCGCTGGAACCTCTTGACCGACTGGACGGCCGATGCCCTCCGGCACCCCGCCTGAGCCCCCCTCGCCCTGGCGGTACGAGCAGGAACTTCGCCCGATCGCCATCGGCGCTCCACGACGGCTCGACGAGACGCTCGAGCTGTGGATCGAGGCCTACTGCGGATCTGGTCGACGCCGAGCAACGCCCTCGCCGCCTGCGTCGTGATCGGGCTCGTGCTCCTGAGCCGCGTCTATGCCCCGGACCCGTCGGCCCTTCGGCCACGACCATCTGGCTCCCTCCCCGGGGAAGAACACCAGAGCCCAGAATCCACGGCTCACGCCGTGGATTCTGGGCTCTGGGTGCTCGAACCTATGGGCACCAGGCTCGGGATCGATGGTCGATCCGACCCCCGGCCTCTACTTCGGTGAGTCCTCCCGCCGGACGGGTGCTGCGTCCTCTGGGCCCTGCCCCCCCTGCTGGTGGTTGACGATCTCGCGGCAGGGACTCGGCTGGCATCCTACCGGGAATCGAAGGCCTTGGGGTGAGCCGACACCATGGCTGGGCTTCACTCCGTCTCGAACCCCTGATTCGAGAACTTGAGCGTCTTGCTGTTCTCCGTCACCGTCCTCACCACGGTGTCCGGGACCCCGCCGGGAATGTCGGCCTCGATCTCGAGCGTGACCTTCATCGTGGCACCGAGCAGCCCGGCGAGGTGCGCGATCACTTCGTCGCCGACACGGCTGGCGTCGCGGCCCACGCGTGTGGGGTCCAGGGCGACACTCCCGTGGAACCGTTTCGGTTTGGGGGCTACCGTCGGCCCTGAGCCCGGTCCGGACGGTGCCTGACCTGTCCCTCCGGGACGCCCTCCCTGGCCGCCTCCCGGCGGCTCGCCGGCCGCCCCTTCACCGGCTGCGGCCTTTCCCGCCGCCTCCATCTCGAGCTGTCTCTGCGCGACCTCGGGCCGCACGAGAAGCCCTGCCGCCTCGCTGTTAGCGATCACCCGGTGCTGCCCGACCCGCAGCCCCCGGTACCGCGTGGCGGCCTTATCGAAGCTATCGGCGTAGCCGAAGGACTCCTGCTGCCACAGGAGCAGGCCGAGACCGTCCCGGACGGCCGCCAGCAGCACGGCCGTGTCCTTGAGGCGCGGCAGGTAGACATACCGGGCGAAGTCCTCGGCGAGCTGCTTGATGGCGACGTGATCCCCGCGCCACAGCGGGACGCGGTCGAGCTCCATGCGGAGGCGGGTGCCGGCCAGCGCGGTCACCAGCAGCTCGTCGTTCTTCAGCTTCTTGCTCGCCCGCACCGCCAGCGCGTCTTGTCCGGTGAGACGGAAGGCCTGCCACTCGACGCCGGCCTGGGGTGAGGCCTGCACCGGCACCAGCTGCCACTGGTATGCTTCGGGCAGCCGGGCCGTCACGACTCCGTCCGCGGTGTCCTTCTGCTCCTCCGACTGACGCACCTGGTGCGGCGAGTGGTCGAGCTTCTCCTTCTCGAG
>JACOVB010000145.1 GCA_016177555.1 Candidatus Rokuibacteriota bacterium | reverse complement strand
GCACCCCGGCCACGCGCGAGGACATCGGGCGGCTCGGCGCCGACATCGTGGTGATCGCCGCAGGCGCGCGCGTGACGCTACCCGCGCTGCCCGGCATGGACGCCCCTCACGTGAGGAGCGTCGAGCAATGCCTGGCGGGCGACGGGCGCGGAGCAGGCCCGGCCATCGTCCTCGGAGGGGGCAGCGCGGCCTGCGAGGCGGCCTGCTATCTTCGAGAGGGCGGCTGGGAGGTGACGTTGCTGGCGCCGGGGCGCGACGTGGCCCGGGACGTGGAGCCGCAGACGCGCCGGGGCGTCGCCGGCGAGCTCCGCCGTCTCGGCGTCCGCATCGTGACCGGGGCACGCGCTGAGGCGATAGACGCGGGGGGCGTCCGCTACCTCGACCCGGCCGGCCAGCCCGCCACCGCGTCCGCCGCGCTCGTCGTCGTGGAGGGGACGCTCACCCCCGACGAGGCGCTCCGCCGCGAGCTCGAGGCGGAGGGCCTCACCGTCTTCGCCACCGGCGACAGCGCGGCGCCGGGCGACCTCGCGGCCGCGGTCCACGGAGCCACCGACCTGGCCCTCCGGCTGTAGCAGGCCGCGCGCCCTGCGTGGCTTCCCCGCAGCCTCTTGCGGGCGTTATCGCTCGGAGAGCCGGCGGCCGATGCGCGTCTCGATCACGTGGGTGACGGCCGAGAAGTCCTCCTGCCCCCACCCGCGCTCCGCGGCCTCGTCGTAGCTGCGCTTCGCTTCTTCCAGGATGGGCGCAGGCACGCCCACGGCACTTGCCAGGTCCAGCGCCAGCCCCGCGTCCTTCCGCATCAGCGCCAGCGTGAAGGTGGGCGAGAAGTCCCCGTCGAGGATGCGCCGGGCGCGGCGCTCGAAGTAGGTGCCATAGGCCATCCCGCCCCCGTTGCGCACGATCTCGTAGAAGGTGCCGGGATCGACGCCGGCCTTGACGCACACGGCGAGCGCCTCCGCCACCGCCACCGAGGTGACCGCGGCCAGGCCGTTGTGGGTGAGCTTCACGCGGTTGCCGGTGCCCGAGGGGCCCGCGTACATGTGCTGCTTGCCCATGATGGCCAGGTAGGGCGCGATGCGCGCCACCGTCGCGGCGGCCCCCCCCACGATGAAGAAGATCTGGCCGTCCACCGCCTGGGGCTTCGACCCGAGCATGGGCGTGTCCATGTGGCTGACGCCCCGGGACCCGAGCCTCCCGCTGATCTCCACCGTGACCGCCGGGCTCACCGTGGAGCAGTCGCAGGTGACGAGGCCCGACCGCGCGCCGGCCACGACGCCGGCGGCGCCCAGATAGACCTCGAGCACGATGGCGTCGTTGGGGAGACAGGTGAAGACCACGTCCGCCGCCGCCGCCACCTCGGCCGGGGAACCGGCCGCGCTCGCGCCCGGCAGCCGGCCGGCGGCCTCGGCCGCCGCGCTACTGGAGTCGTGGACGAGCAGCGCGACGCCGGCCTTGGCCAGGTTCGCCGCCATGGGCATCCCCATGGTGCCCAGTCCGATGAAACCCACTCGCTCGCTCATGGCTGTCCTCGTCACGGTCTAGCCCGCAGGGTTTGCCGCATCCTACTACGGTCGAGTGTCCAGGACCTCACGCACCTTCCGGGCGAGGGCGTGGGCCAGGAACGGCTTCTGGAGAAGGGAAGTGCCCGGGTCCAGGATGCCGTGCTGGGCTATCGCGTCGGCCGTGTATCCGGACATGTACAGCACCTTGATGCCCGGGCGGAGCGGGGCGATGTCCTTCACGAGCTGGGGCCCGCTCATTTGCGGCATCACCACGTCGGTCAGGATGAGATGGATGGGGTCGGCATGCCGCTCGACGATCCCGAGGGCCTCGGCCGGCCCGCTGGCGGCGAGGACGGTGTATCCGCTCTGTTCGAGCACCTCGCGAGCGAGTGCCCGGACCTCGTCCTCGTCCTCCACCAGGAGGATCGTTTCGGACCCCCGAGGGGGCGTGGAGACCACCTGCCCCTCCGTCGCGGCGGGAGCCTCGACGCGGGGGAGATAGATCCTGAAGGTGGTCCCGCGGCCGGGCTCGCTCGAGAGGGAGATGTAGCCGTCGCTTTGCTTGACGATGCCGTACACGGTGGACAGACCCAGCCCCGTCCCCTTGCCGGGCTCCTTCGTCGTGAAGTAGGGCTCGAAGACGCGCGCCTGGATCTCGGCATCCATGCCGATGCCGGTGTCGCTCACCGCAAGCATGACGTAGGACCCCGTATGCGCGCCCGGGTGCTGGCGGACATAGCGGGCATCGAGCTCGACGTTCGCGGTCTCGAGGGTGAGTTTCCCGCCCTGGGGCATGGCATCACGGGCATTGACGACCAGGTTGACGATCACCTGCTCCAGCTGCCCGGGGTCGGCGCTGACGTGGCCCAGGTCCGGACCCGGACGGACCGCGAGATCGATGTCCTCGCCGATGAGCCGCCGGAGCATCACGACCATGCCGGACACGACGCCGTTGAGGTCCAGCACCCGGGGCTCGAGGACCTGCTTCCGGCTGAAGGCCAGGAGCTGCTTGGTGAGCGCCGCCGCTCGCATCGCAGTCTGCTCGATGAGGGTGATGTCCCGATGCGCCTGATCGTCGACCTGGGAGCGAGCCAGCAGGAGCTGGCTGCGGCCCAGGATAACCGTCAGGAGGTTGTTGAAATCATGCGCCACGCCGCCCGCCAGCCGTCCGACGGACTCCAGCCGCTGGAGCTGGAGCACCTGCGCTTCGCTTCCCCTGAGG
>JACOVB010000009.1 GCA_016177555.1 Candidatus Rokuibacteriota bacterium | reverse complement strand
CGCGCCGAGCTGGACCAGCGCGGGGACGACGAGCGTGGCGAGGATGATGTAGTCCGCCGTCGTCGTCAGTCCCATGCCCAGGATGAACGAGGCGAGCATCGTGAGCACGAGCGCCAGCCAGAGCTGACCGCCCGCCGCGGAGATGAGCACCGACGAGAGCCGGTCGCCCAGCCCGGACGCGGTCACCGCGCCGATGATCAGCCCCGCGCCCGCGCACGCCGCGGACACCGGCACCGACATCCGCGCGCCCTCGATGAGGACCTCGAGCAGCTTCTCCGGCCTCATCCGGTCGCCCGGGCGCACGCAGCTCACGAGAAACGCCGCCGCGATGCTCCAGAAGCCGGCCCGGATGATCGACGAGCCGCTGGCGAGCAACCCGACCAGCGTGACGAGCGGGATGATGAGGTAGCCATCCCGGCGAAGCACCTCGAGCGCTCGCGGCACCTCGCCCGGGGCCATCCCCCGCAGGTCGCGCTTGCGAGCCTCGAAGTGGACCATCAGCATCAGCGAGAGGTAGTAGAGGAGCGCGGGGACCGCGGCGGCGAGGGCGACCGTGGCGTAGGAGACGCCGACCAGCTCCGCCATCACGAACGCCGTCGCGCCCATCACGGGCGGCATGATCTGTCCCCCGGAGGACGCGACGGCTTCGACGGCGCCGGCGAAATGCGGCTGATACCCCACCCGCTTCATCAGCGGGATGGTGAACGACCCCGTGCCGATGACGTTCGCCACCCCGCTGCCGGAAATCGTCCCGAACAACGCGCTCGCCGCCACCGCCGCCTTCGCCGGCCCGCCCGCCTGACGGCCGAGGAGGGCGAACGCGAGATCGATGAAGAACTTGCCGCTGCCGCAACGCGTGAGGAAGACCGCGAGGATGATGAAGAGGGTCAGGTACGACGCCATGACCATGATCGGCAGCCCGAAGATCCCCATCGACAGGATCGTCTGCAGCTTCAGGAGCCAGTCGACCGGCGTCGGCGGGCCGTAGAAGATCCAGGGGAACAGGTCCGCGAACAGCGCGTGCAGGTTGAAGGCGACGATGACGATGACGAGGGCGAGGCCGCAGGTCCGCCGCACCGCCTCCAGCACCAGCAGCACGAGCAGAACCGCCGCGGCGGTGTCGAAGGGGCTCAGCCGCTCCCACTCCTTCGACATGTAGGCGTCGATGTCGCGGAGGATCCACGCTGTTATGCCGAGCGCCGCCAGGAGGAGGCCGGCGTCGAGACCGCGTCCGACTCCCACCCCGGTCCGGCCGCGCCCGCGCAGCGGGAAGAGCAGCGGCGCCAGCATGAGGACGAGCGCCACGTGGACGACCCGATGGATGAGCGCCTGGGGCTGCGCGAAGTACCCCGTGTACAGGTGGTAGACGGCAAACAGCAGCGCCAGCAAGGCGACGAGGAATCCCCCCGCCCGCCGTGGCCACGGCCGGGAGGCGTCGAGGAAGTCGCCGAGCGCGTCCGCCGGCCCGCTGGGCTGCGGCCCCTCCAGGGACAGATATCGCTCTTCGCTCACGTTCGCTCCGCCCGTCCGATCAGTTGGCGGCTCGCAGCCCCTTGGAGGCGTAGTAGCGGGCGGCGCCGGGGTGGACCGGAATGGTGTTGCCCCGGAACGCCTGCTCGAACTTGATGGTCTTCGCGAATCCGCCGATCTTGCGGAACTCGTCGATATTGTTCCACAGTGCCGCGGTGATGCCCTCGGCCACGGCGTCCGGCATGCTCGCCGGAACGATCAGGACCGTGACGACCGAGAACGTCTTGTAGTCCTCCTTCATCGCCTTGTAGGTGCCGGCCGGGATCGTGTCGATCACCAGTCCCGGGATCCGGCTGGTGATCGCTTTCAGGTACGCGTCGTCGATGGTCAGGAAGCGCAGGCTCATCGACGTCTCGGCCTCGAGGACCCACGAGGACGGCGCGCCGGTGTTGCGGAAGATCAGATCAATCTGATTGTTCTTCATCATCTCCACGGCCGGCCCGTCGCTGACGTACTGGATCATCCCGCCCCGCTTCTGCAGATCCTCCATGGACGAGCCGAAGATGGACAGGCTGTGCTCGACCAGCCGGTGGGTGATGGACCCCTTGGTGAAGCCCTGGATGCGCGCCGGCTTCGCCGCGATGTCACGGAACTCCTTGATCGACCCGTCCGCGCGGACGAACGCGTGCGCGGGGACGGTGTGGAGGGCGGCCAGGAAGCGAACGTTCTTGGCCTCCTTGCCCTTCCACTGGGCGAGGCCGTGGTAGACCTCGTGCAACACGTCGGCCGTCGTGATCCCGAGCTGCGCCCTGGCCTCGTTCACGGTGACGACGTTGGCCACGGTCGCGCCGGGGCTGTTGCTCGCCGTGACGCCCTTCACGGACCGGTTGATGAGCTCGGCCAGCTTGCTGCCGGTGATCCCCCAGCTCCCCTCGGGCGTCCCGCCGATGATGCGCACGAAGGGATAGTCCTGCGCCTCCGCCGTCCCCCACAGCAGCAGGGCGAGAGCGATCACGACCACGATTGACTTTCGCATCGTTGCCTCCTGTCTCATCGGTGGAGCGGGGTCGGGCCGGGGATCACAGCCGCCGCCCCGTGGCCCAGCCTCACTGGTGGTGTGCGCCGCGCCGTGAGGTGACCGCGAAGACGACCAGCGTCGCGGCGACCAGACCGACGAGCACGCCGAGAAAGAGATTGAACCGCAGAAGCTGAAGGTTCTGGCCTCCGATGATGGCGAGCGCCAGGAACAGCAGCACGAGCCAGACCGCGCGGATCCGCTCGAGGATCACCGCACCCGCTCCGCCGTCGCCTGCCGGAGGAACGCGACGATGTCCGGGGTGCGGGTGTCGACGTCGAACACTTCCCGAACGCCGATCGCCTTGAGCGCGCGCACCTCGTCCTCGTCGGGGATGAAGCCGCCGACGATGACGACGATGTCCTCGGCGTGGCCCTCGCGCAGCAGGGCCATGATCCGGGTCATGGCCCCCATGTGGCCACCGGACAGGGCGCTGACGCCGATGACGTCGGTGTCCTCCTGGATCGCCTGCGCCACGATCTGCTCGCAGGTCTGGTGCAGACCGGTGTAGATCACCTCGAAGCCCGCGTCACGCAGCGCCCGGGCCACCACCTTCACGCCCCGGTCGTGGCCGTCCAGCCCGGGCTTGGCGAGCAGGACACGGATCGGTCTCACGCTGTTCTTGCCAACCACGCTCACTCCTTCAGGAGGTCTCTCGCGATGATGAGCCGCTGGATCTCCGACGTCCCCTCGACGATCCGCCAGAGCCGGACCTCGCGGTACATCCGCTCGATCGGAAGCTCCTGCATGTACCCCATGCCCCCGTGAATCTGCACCGCGCGGTCCGCCACCCGCCCGGCCAATTCGGAGCAGAAGAGCTTGACCATCGCCGAGTCACGCCGCGTGTCGGCGCCGCGCTCGAGCCGCCGGGCCGTCTCGTACAGCAGCGCCCGGCCGGCGGCGATCTCGGTCACCGAGTCCGCCAGCATGCCTTGGATCGCCTGGTTCTCCCCGATGGGACGACCGAACTGGCGGCGCTGCCGGGAATACGCGACGGACAGCTCCAGCAGGCGCCGGGCGGTCCCGATGCACTTGGCGGCCACGTTGAGACGTCCCTCGGAGAGCGTGCTCATGGCCACCCGGAATCCCTCGCCCACCTCGCCGATGACGTTGGTCGCCGGGATGCGGCACTCGTCGAAGATCAGCTCGCCGGCGGGGACCACGTCCGAGCCCATCGTGCGGTGCGCCGGCCCGACCGTGAAGCCGGGCGTGCCGCGCTCGAGCAGGAACGCCGTGATCCCCTTTCGGCGCGGCCGTGCCGAGGGATCGGTGACCGCCATGACGGTGAAGAGATCGGCGACGGTGGCGCGGGAGATGAAATGCTTGCGGCCGTTGAGCACGAATGCGTCGCCGGCCCGCCGGGCTGTCGTCTCGATCGCTTCGGCGTCAGAGCCGGCGTTGGGCTCCGTGAGCGCGAACGCGGAGATGACGTCGCCACGGGCGAGGGCCGGCACGTACGTGGCCTTCTGCTCCTCCGTCCCGAAGTGCAGCAGCGCGTGCGAGCCGATCCCGTTGTTCCCCGCGATGAGCGTGCCGAAACAGGAGTGAGTCTGGGCAAGCTCCTCCTGCACCAGGCAGTAGGCGATGACCCCGAGGCCCGCGCCGCCGTACTGCGACGGGATGGTCAGGCCGAAGTAGCCAGCGCGCCGGAGCTCGGTCAGCAGACGTTCCGGCACCGTGCCGTCGCGCCCGATCGCCTCGGCGGCCGGCTCCAGCTCGCGCTGGACGAACTGGCGCACGCCCTTCACCAGCAGATCGAACTCCTCGGGCGTCTCCCACGTCACGCTCTCGCCCCCTCGGTCATCGCAGCCGCCGCGGCAGCCCCGCCGCGCCTGGCAGGCCGCTGAAAAAGGCCCATCTGCGGAGGTACGGCGCTGGTCGCTCCTCGCTCAACGTGGGTCGCTCTCGCTCGCCCGGGTCTCCGGATCCGCTCACCTCGCCTTCGGCTCGGCTCGCCAGGCGGAGTACGCCTCGCTCGTCGCCTCCCTCGCCGCCTTGCATCTGGGCCTTCTTGAGCGGCCTGCGGAGTTTCCCCGCATCCTGCTAGGTTGAAATGGTCGTTTCGTATTGGTACTTGTCGGCGGGGTAGCACGACACGGCGAACTCGATCGGAGTGCCCTCGGCCGAGAAATAGGTTCGCTTGATGCGGAGGAGCGGCGACCCGATCGGAATGTCGAGCGCAGAGGCCACCGGCTGCGCCGCGATGACGACATCGATGACTTGCCGCGCCTCCCGGATGTCCTGGCCGAGCTGCTCGATCAGCCGGGCCGCGATCGGCCGCGAGCGCTGGCCCTCGCGGAGCGCCAGCAGGACACCGAGGGTTTCCGGAAGGGAGACGACGGTGTGCGCGACCGCCGTTCCGGCGCTGAGCCGCGCGCCGGTGACGCGCATCACCCGACCGCCATCCGGCAGCTTCAGCTCGGCCGCCTCGACGGTATCCGCGGGCGCCACGCGACACTCGGTAATGAGGTATTCCGTCTCCGTCCCTTGGGCGATCAACTCCTGGACCGAGCCAGTGAACCGAAGCGTCCTCGGGCGGGTGGCGTGTCCCGTGACGAAGGCGCTCCGGCCGGGGTGCCGCATGATGAGGCCGTCGCGATGAAGCGCGTCGAGGGCGGCGCGGATCGTTCCTCGGCTAACCGAAAATTCGCGACAGAGCTGGTCCTCCGTCGGAAACCCTGACCCCGCCGGGTAGTGTCCCGAGCGGATGCGCTCTCGCAGAACGATCTCGATCTGAAAGTTGAGGGGATGGCGCCCTCTGGCCCTCGTGGCTTTATGTTCAGACATATG
>JACOVB010000130.1 GCA_016177555.1 Candidatus Rokuibacteriota bacterium | reverse complement strand
GGCATCACCCCGCCCGGCGCTGGCGCCGTCTGGCCCTGCGCCTCCCACACCCCGGACACTCCCCCCGCGCTCAAGCCGAGCATGGCCGCGACCAGAACCGCCGCGGGCCTCATGGCTTCACCAGTGCGGCGAGCCGCGCGACGTCGCCACTCCGCGCGGCCGACGGCACGCCGATGCGCGGCGGCAGCTTGTGCTTGATCTCGGTGTGGCAGCGCTCGCACTCGATGTTGCGCTTGGCCACGTGGAAGTCGTGGATCATCGGGGTGTCGGGGTAGCGGTCGAGCTTCTCCGGTTGGTTGTGGCAGGTGTAGCAGCGCGAGCGGGGCGCCTCCCCGTCCCCCTCGACGACGTTCAAATGGCAGCTCTGGCAGGCGATGCCGCGCCTCGTGACCTCCTCGTGGTTGAAGGTGATGGAGCCGACCCGGATGTCCCCCTTCGGGGCCTGGTGGCAGCCTGTGCAGCCGGCGATGGGCTGGAACGTCCGGGCGGTCTTCAGCCCCTTGAAGTGGCAGAGGAAGCAGGAGGAGTCCGTCACCTCGATGTGGCTGCCCACCACGATCTGCGAGTGGCAGGAGGTGCACCGAAGCTGCCGGCCCCGGCGCTCTTCCTCGAGGTGCGGCTTGTGATCGAAGATGATCCCGCGCTTGTAGACCACCTTGCCGTCCAGCAGCCGCCGGTCATGGCAGCCCGAGCGGAGGCAGGCGGCGTCCTCGATCTCGGCGTAGGGCTTCGACGAGTACGTCTGCGTGGCCCACTTCACCACCTGGGCCATCGCCTGGTACTTGACCCAGAGGGTCTCGCGGAAGCCGGGCGGGTAATGGCACAGCACGCAGGTGACGTCCTTGTGCTTGGAGGTCTTCCAGGCGTCGACATACGGCTTCATGATGTGGCAGCTATTGCAGAGGAGCGGGCTGGTGCTGAAATGCCAGAGCCCGGCCCCGCCGGCCCCGCCGGCCACCACCACGATCCCGGCGATGTAGAGGATGGCAATGAGGCGGCGCCGGCGCCTCCCAGGCGCGGGCTCGGGCATGGACGTCACCGGGCGGGCCCCATCGTCACCGGACGGGGGGGAACCTGCGCTCATCGCAGTGCCGTCGCGATGATCAGGGAGGCGAGGACGAGGCCGATGCTCAGCGCGGTGAATCCCACCACTCGCGCGAAGTTGCGCATCCAGAGCGGCGGTGGGTCCGCCCTCCGCTCATCCAGCCGACCCTCGCGCTTCAGGCGCTCGTACTCCATCGGATGATCGTGCCGGAACTCCTCCTCTGACACCCTTCCCGTGAAGATCACCGGGTCCATGGGGAACTTCTCGGGCCGGATATGCGTGTTGAAGAAGTGGATCGTGAAGATGAAGCCCACCGCCAGGAGCGCCTCGTCGCTGTGGACGATGATCGCCACGTTGAACACCCATCCGGGCAGAAAGCGGGCGAAGAATGTCGGGTACCACAGGAGGAGCCCGCTGCTCCCGATGATCGCGATGCCCCAGAACACTGCCCAGTAGTCGAACTTCTCCCAGTAGGCCCAGCGGTCGAAGCGCGGCCGCGGCCCCAGCCCCACGAAGTAGCGCATGTGCTGCACCATCTGCGCGAGATCCCGCGGCTGCGGCACCATGGAGGTCGGGCCCCAGAAGATGCCGGGCTGCCGTGTGAGGATCAGGCGGGCCACGTAGCCGAGGTGCAAGGCGAAGTAGAGGAAGGTGATGACGGCGAAGAAGCGGTGGAGGTAGCCGGTGGTGAACGGCCCCCCGAGGGCGTGGGACAGCCCCTGGCCCCAGCCGGTCTGCGCGTACTTGAGCGGCAGGCCGGTGAGGGCGAGCCCGAGGAAGCTCACCATGACCATCCCATGCAGGATGCGGTGGTAGAGGTTGAGCCTGAAGTAGTGACGCTCGGGGGCGGTCATGGCTCGGGGGTCCTCTCGGCCGGCCCGCGGCCGCGCCGGAATCGCTCGGCCAGGGACCGCGGCAGCCAGAGCGCCGTGTGCAGCCCGAAGAAGGCGAAGGTGCCCAGCAGGAGGCTCATCATGACGAAGTTCGTGTAGTAGAGGAACGGGAACCGGGCCTTGCTGTGCGGGTCGGCGTGCGGGTGGAACTGGGCGAAGGCCGCCGTGGCCGCCGGATGGCATTGCTGGCACGTGGACACGATGCTCGCCTGCGACACCTTCGAGCGCGGGTCGGAGGGCGGCTGGATGGTGTGCGATCCGTGGCAGTCCGAGCACTTGGCGACCCGGGTGAGCCCGAGCTGCGTTACCTTGCCGTGGAAGGTATCCCGGTAGGTCCTGAGCGACTCCTTGTGACAGGTGCCGCATTCCCGGATGACGTCGAGCTGCCACGGGGCCCCCTCGACCCGCCGGATCTGGTGAGCGCTGTGACAGTCGGTGCAGACCGGCGCCCCGCTGCGCAGGTCCGCGGCAGGTTCAGGTGGTACACGGGCGACTCCGGGTCCGACCTGGCAACCACCGTGTGGGTCGCGCCGTGGCACGAATTGCACGTGGCCGCCTCGAGGTCCCCCCGCTGGCGCGATCGGCCGTGAACGCTCTCCCGGTAGAGGCTCACCTGCTTCTGGTGGCAGGCCGCGCAGGTCTGGGTGGACAGCGAGCCCGCCGGCTTGACATCGTGGGTCCCGTGGCAGGCCGCGCAGGTTGGCGGACGGCTCCCCGTCTCCGCCCTTCGGCTCCCGTGGATGCCCCCTCCCAGCACCGCGCGCTGCTTGTCGTGGCACCCGGCGCAGGACACGGCGGGCAGCCGCTCGTCGTGGGGCGCGGTCGCCGTCTTGTGGCAGGCCACGCACTCGAGCCGCGAGTGGGCAGACCCCTTCAGGAGCGCCTCGTCCACGAACAGCGACGGCGGCTTGCCCTTCGCGGGCGCACCACGGGTGAGGCCCTTGTCGGCGTGGCAACCCAGGCAGTCCTCGGCCTTCGGTTGTGCCTGCTCTGCCTTCGCCGCTGCCGGGGCTGCGGGGGCCCCGGCAGCGCTCGCGACGATGAGGAGCGCGCCGAAACTCAGGACGGCGCCCGAAAGGAGTTCCGCGCTACTTCTTCGTATGGCACTTCTCGCAGTTGGCCTTGTCTTCCACATTGAAGACGACCGCGCTGCCCACCTTCGTCTTGCCGTTGTGGCAGGCGCCGCATTGCTCCCCGGCCTTCATCTTGTCCATGGTCGCCGTGCCCGTCTGCCCCTTCTTCATCTTGAAGATCTTGGTGTGGCAGCCCGTGCACTTCTCGACCTTCTCCTTGTGCTTCTCGTGGCTGAACGTCACCTTCCCGGGGCTGTCCTTGCCCTGGTCGAAGCCGAAGTCGGCCGGTACCTTGGGCTGCGCGAGGCCGGGTCCAGCGCCGAGTGATACCAAGGCGAAACCGGCGACGACCACGACAGCCACGATCCGTGTGAGCCGCATGTCCATGCCTCCTTTGCTCCCCGTTTTCCGGGGTTACCGCGGTGTACTCCTCAGAAATGAGATGAGGTTGCCCAGCTCCTCGCCCGCGAAGCGCGGAAAGAGCAACCCGTGCTCGGCCGCCTTGGCGGCCATGCGGGGCGAGTGGGTCCACATCTCTCATTTGGTCGCGCTCGCCGTGTACCCGAGGTAGGTCAGCACGATCATGTAGAGGATGACAGCGACGCCGATCCATGTGAAGAGCCGGCTGGCTTCGCCCCTCGCCGTCCGCCGATCGAGAAACGGGATGAGCGCGAGGAACAGCCCGCCGACCCCGAAGCCCACGATGCCCACGATCTCGCCCTCGATGCCGAGGACGTAGGCCGGCAGGTACTTGAGGGTCTGGAACATGAACATGAAGTACCACTCCGGCTTGATCCCGGCCGGCGCCGGCAGGAACGGGTCCGCCTTCTTGCCAAGCTCTGCCGGAAGGTACGCGGCCAGCGCCGCCAGGATCGCCAGCACCGAGAGCCACCCCACCAGGTCTCTCAGGAGGAAATTGGGGAGGAATGGCATCGTGCGCCGGGACCCGCCCCGCTCCGCGACGCCGGGAGGCACGCTCATGCCGTGTCGCTGGACGAGAAAGAGGTGGAGCCCCAGGAGCAGGGTCGTGAGCGCGGGGAGCACCGCCACGTGGATCCCGTAGAAGCGGGTGAGCGTGGCCCCGGTCACCTCGTCCCCGCCCCGGAGGAGGCGGCCGAGGAATCCTCCGATCACCGGCATGGCCCCCGTGATCTCGGTCCCCACCTTCGTGGCGAAGTACGCCAGCTCGTTCCACGGCAGGAGATAGCCGGTGAAGCCGAAGCCCATCGCGAGGCCCATCAGCCCCATCCCCGAGAACCAGGTGATCTCCCGCGGGGGCGCGTAGGCCTTGAGGAGCAGGACGCTGAAGAGGTGGACGAACAGCGTGAAGATCATGAGGTTGGCCGCCCAGGCATGGATGGAGCGGATGAGCCAGCCAAACTCCACCTCGGCCATCAGGAACTGAATCGACTCGAATGCCTCCTCGGCACTGGGCCTGTAGTAGAAGAGGAGGAGGATGCCCGTCGACACCTGGATCATGAACAGGAAGAGCGTCATCCCCCCGAGGTAGTACCAGGCCGTGTGGCGGTGGACGGGGATCTCCTTCTTCCTGGCGAGCTTCTCCAGCTCCGCAAGACCGACGCGCCTGTCGAGCCACGTCCAGAGCCGGCCGTGCCGCTTCTCGACCGTGGCCATGCTCAGGCGCCCTTGCTCACCACGATCTGGTTCCCGCGGGCGTTGGCGACGTAGGCGTCGAGCGGCCGCGGCGGCGGTCCCTCGATGTTCTTGCCGTTGAGATCGTAGTGGCCGTTGTGGCAGGCGCACCAGATGTGGCTGATGTCGGACCGGTACTGGACGGTGCAGCTGAGATGCGTGCACACGGCCGAGAAGGCCTTGAGCTCCCCCTGGGCTGTCCGCACGAGAATGCCCGGGCGGCTGCCGAACTTGAAGATCTGCCCGGTGTTCGGCTTCACGTCGTCGGGCTTGATCGCCAGCGTCACCGTTCCCGCGGTGGACTCCCCGACTTCGGGCGGGATCAGATAGCGGCCCACCGGGTAGAGCACGGAAAGCAGGAACGCCCCCGCGCTCGTGCCCAGAAACCAGTTGATGAACCGCCTGCGGGTTGCCTCCTGGTCCACCGCCTCGTCAGCCATCGCGTCCCTCCTGCCTCCGGTCCACTTGGCGCATCTTGAGCACGAGCCCCACGATGAGCGCCAGTATGATCACCACGGACACCACCAGCCACTTGCGACGGAAGGCCAGCTCCTGCAGGGCGCGCACGCCGCGCGCGAAGGCCTTGCCGCTCACCGCGAGCCCGGGCTCGACCTCCTTCGCCACCGCGTCCACCGAGAAGGCGTGGACGGCGGTGCGCGCCTTGACCAGGGCTTCGCCGGCGGCGTTCAGGTCGAACGTCGCCTGGCTGACCTCCATGCCGGCATGCTCAGCCTTGAGCAGGATCGCCTGCGCCTTGTCGTGCTCGGTTCGCAGGGCGTCGATCCGCGCCCTCATCTCGGTGGCCGCCTTGCCGCCCTTGTCGGCGTCGGCGTGGCACCCGGCGCATACCGCCTTGTCGCCGAGCCCGAGCATCTCGTCGCTGGTCGGCTTGATCGCATGGTTCTCGTGGCAGGTCGCGCAGCCAGGGTTGCCCATCTCCACGAAGACCTTGTCGTGGACGCTCTTCTTGAAGAGGTCCGCCATGACCGTGTGGCACTGGCCGCAGACGTTCCCGACCCAGGAGATGCCCGGCGGCACGGCCCCGTGATTGCCGTGACAGTCGTTGCAGGTGGGCGCCGAGAGGTCGCCCTTCACCGTCATGGCCTGCGAGTGGACGCTGCTCTTGTACTTCTGCAGCTGGTCGGTCGGGATCTTGTAGCCGGCCATGTACTTGGCATCGGCGTGACAGCGCCCGCACGTGTCGGCCACCCTGAGCGGGTGGACGCTCGACTTCGGGTCGGACGGCGGCCGGATCGAATGGGCGGGATGGCAGCTCACGCACGTGGCCACCTTCGAATCGCCCAGCTCCTTGAGCCGGCGGCCGTGGACTGACGAGGCGTACTCGGTCACCTGATCGACCCGCAGCGAGGGGTTGTACCGCTTCATGAACCCGGCGTCCGAGTGGCACCGGCCGCAGACTTGCGGGATCTGCTGGCGCTTGGGCTTGCCGATATACCCCTTGGCGGGGTCCATCGCCTCCAGCCCGCTCTCCCGCGCGTCGCCGCCGTGGCACGCGATGCAGCCCAGCCCCTTCGCCGCGTGGATGTCTCCGGGAAACTCCCTCGCCGGCCCGGCCAGGCGCTCGTCACCTGTCTCGAGGTGACAGGCCGCGCAACGGTCGGTAGGCGGCGAGGCTCCCTCCGCAGGCCAAGGCGCCAGCATCAGGAGAAGTACGAGGGCATAGCCCAGTCCCGTGAGTCTCATGGCATCCTCTACGGGATCTGCCGCGCGCGCCCGAGCGCCTGAAGCAGGGCCCCGATGTCGGCCATCTCTTGCGGCCGGAACTCGGGCCATGGGCGCTTCTTTCCACCTGGCGCAGCCGCCGTCACCGTCGCGTGGTTCCACAGGCTCGCGACCACTCCCGCGGGAGAGTCGAGCCCCCTGGCGCGCGTCAGATCGCTCGCCGGCTTGCCCCGCTCCCCGTAAACGCCGTGGCAGAAGAGGCACCCCTTGTCCACAGCCAGCGCCCATCCGCGGCTGACGCTGCCCGGCTCCGCGAAGTACTTCACCGAGTAGAGGTAGGCCACCAGATCGGCCATCTCCTCGGGGCGGAGCTGGGGGACGGGCACGCCCCGCGCTTGCATGGCCTGCGCCATGGCCGGAACCTTGTTCCAGATAGCCGCGGCAAACTCCAGCGGGCTCCGCCTCACACCGAGCTCCACCAGGTCCGGGCCCACGCGCCCGCCTGCGCCGCCGGCCGCGTGGCACTCGATGCAGCGCTTCTCGGAGAAGAGCTGCCGCCCCACGTCGGCACGGCCGGGGAGCACGTAGAGCGGGCCTTCGCGCGGCCCGGCAGAGGCGGGCACAAGGAAGGCCAGGAGGTCGCGCAGCTCGGCGCCGGTGAAGGTCGGCCGCTCCACTCCCTTGGCCTTCATGGTCTCCGCCATCTGGGGCCCGTGGTTCCACAGGGCCGACGCCACGAACATCGGGGAGGCGAACTGCTTCGTGAAGTCCAGGTTCGGCCCCACGACGCCGCCGATCCCCCCGACCGTGTGGCAGAGGATGCACTTCTTGTCCGAGAAGAGCTTCCTGCCGGTCTCGAGGCTGCCCGGCGGGTCGAAGTAGTTCAGTGTGTACAGGAACCCGATCAGATCTCCTGCCTCCCGGCTATCCAGTTTCGGGCGGGGGATGCCCAGCTGTTGCATCCGGTCCGTCATCTTCGGCAGGTGGTTCCACATGGCCGTCGCGAGATCGTAAAAGGACCGGGGTCGCTGGATACGCCCGAGATCGGGGCCGATCTTTCCTCCCACCCCATTGACCGAATGGCACTTGACGCATCCCTTGCCGCCGAACACCCGTGATCCGGCCAGGGGATCCTGGCTCGGGCTGAAGACGGGCTGCGCCCAGGCCGCACCGAGAGGCACGAGCAGGAACGCGGTGACGACGGTCCACTTCACGCTTCTCCGCATGGGCAACCCCTTCCGCCGGGTGACCGGCAGCCGCCGGGAAGAGGCCTCCCGGCGGCTGGCTGCGACTGCTTCGACCGCTGCTACTCGAACTTCAGCTTGAGCACCCCCGGCGTGTAGGCGTGACGCACCTGCGTGTTGTCGAACACGGACACGCCGAAGGAGTATTCTTTCTTCAGATCGTTGAACTGTACATCGAACTGGCTGCCGGTTGAAAGCTTCCTCCAGAACACCGTCGTCCACACCCCGTCCTTCCAGGCCATCTTGGCCGAGATGTCGCCCCGGTCACCCGTGCTTTGACAGCGGCCCAGCGCCCCAATCACGGGGAGACGGGGTTGGAGAGATCACATCCCGTGACGCATGCCCATCGGCTGGTTCAGCAGCACGATGCCCGCCACGGTGAATGCGAAGGAGAGCACGGCCATGGGCACAAGGGCGCGGCTGGCGGCTCGCGGATCGCCGTACACGCGGAGCGCCGTCCGCTGGCCCGCCACCAGTGACAGCACGAAGAAGCCCGCGAGGATGCCCATCTGCAGGAGCCCGATCACCGCTTCCGAGGCCAGCGGCGCCTGCTTCCAGTCGGGGACGCCCAGCCACAGCGGGGTGTACAGCCCCACCGCCCGCTGCACCGCAGGCACGATGCCCCCGCCCTCGAGGAGCAGGTGGGCGAGGTTGTGGGCCAGGTGCAGGGCGAGTCCCACCGGGATGAACATGTAGCCGAAGGTGACGAAGGTGCGACGGGGCCCGAGCCCCTGCTGGCCTGCCAGCCGATCGGACAGCCGGGCGCCCCCGTACACGACGGCGGGAATCGCCACCAGCGCCCCGACCAGGAGAATGCCCGTCTCGATCATTCCGAGATAGGTGACGGGCTTCACGGCGCCTCGCACCCAGCCCGGCAGCCAGCGGGCCATCTGGGAGATCAGGCCCGGCCACGCCGAGAGCATCTGCGCCGTCACCACCAGGGTGATGCCCACGAGGGCCACGGCCAGGTACGACTCGTCGAGGAACCGCCGCCCCGACGCCCAGAGATCCTTGCCGAAGGCCCGGAAGCGCAGGGCCAGGTTGTCCCGCGAGCAGGCGTTGAGGCATTCGCCGCAGAGCGTGCAGTAGTTGTTGCGGTCGAGCGCCTGCGGAAACTCCAGCATCGGACAGCCGCGGCCGCCGGCGCCGCCCTGGTAGCACTCCTTGTCGCGGTGGGACCGGCACTGCAGCGCGTCCTTCGCTCGGAGCTCGACCGGCGCGGTCATGGAGTAGATCCCGATGAGCCCGCCAATCGGACAGAGGTACCGGCAAAAGCTCCGGCGCTCGAAGAAGAGGCCCACCGCCACCGCGAACACGGCGAAGAAGACGACGATCCACGCCGTCACCAGCGGCGAGCGCACCACGCCGAGCTGCTCGTCCGCCCAGGTGAGCAGGACGAACATCCCCGTGGCCCACCAGATATTGCGGAAGGGCTTCGGCAGCCGGCGGGCCGCCCTCGCCAGCCCCGAGGTCCACTCGTTGAGCGCGCCGAAGGGGCAACCCAGGCACCAGACGCGCCCGAGGAGCACGAAGGTGAAGATGATGCCGGCCCACCAGATCGTCCACGTGAGCTTGGTGGCGAGGTTGACGCCACCCTCCTGGACGTCGAAGAAGCCCAGGAAGACGATCACGCCCATGAGCAGGAGCAGCGGGACTTGCAGCGCCGGCTGGAACAGGCGGGAGGTCAGGGTCCCGCGAAGCCACGGTGAGGCCAGGAGATCGACGGGCTCTCGCGAGGGCACACCGAGCCGCGCCCGCATCCCGACCAGGTAGAGCCCTGCCAGCGCGCCCCCTCCCAGCAGCGCCACCAGTGTCCACGCGGCCGCGCCCATGCCCGCCGCCCCCGAGACGGTGATAGGCAGATCCACCACCAGCCCAGGCTCGAAGCGTTGCCCCTCGAGGGAGGCGAGCACCACGCGCACGCGATGCTCGCCCATCCTGGAAGGGGTGACGGTGACGACGTAGCTGCCTGCCCACGTCACCTCGAGGGCCGGCCGCGGGTCCGGCGCTGCGCCATCGGCGCTGAGCCCGATCAGCACGGTCCCGCCGGAAACGGGATCGCCGGAGCCGCCGCGCCCGACCTTGGCCACCACCTGCCCCGGCTCTCCGAGCCGCAGCGGACCCGTCCCGCTCAGCAGCTCGATCTCGTACCCGGCCACCGTGGCGGTGGCCCCCAGCGGGACCGCCGAGCCATGCTCGCCATGGGCCGCGGCGAGGGCCGGCAGGAGCGTGACCAGCGCGGTCACCAGCACTCGGAGCATCATCGCCCGTACTTGCGATCGATCTCGGCGCGGATGCGCGCCACGGAGTACCCCGCCTTCGCCAGTCGAGACGCGTCCAGCGCCTCGTCCATGCAGATGTCTCAGGTGGCGGCGTGGCCGTCGGTGTAGCACGACAGCAGGCTCTTGTGCCCCATGTGCTTGTCGCACTCGCAGTAGCAGTACAGCTGGTCGAGAATG
>JACOVB010000129.1 GCA_016177555.1 Candidatus Rokuibacteriota bacterium | reverse complement strand
GGCGGATTACGCGACGAACGGTGGAATCGCCGGGATCTCCACCTGCTGCGTCTTGACCTCCCGCACCCCGTCCACGGTGCGGGCCACGTCCACGGCCTCGTCGAGGGCGGCCGTCCCCTCCAGCGTCACGACTCCGGCCCTGGCCTCGACCGTGATGCGGTACTTCCGGGTCTCCGGGTGGGTCGCCAGCGCCACCTGGACGCGCGAGCCCAGCGAGCGGTCCGCGACGAGCTGGGCGGCTGGCGGCGTCGTGGCGAGCTCGGGCCGGCGCGCGAGCCCGGCGACGAGATCCACGGCCCCCTCCACCGACAGCTTCTCGGTGTTGACCACCACGTCGTAGAGCGCGGGGTCCCGCAGGTCGACCTCGTAGAGGTAGCGCATGCGCCCGGCCCTCTCCGTGTCGTCCCGCCGGACCATGTCGGTGATGGTCCGCGGGTTGGTCTGCTCGCCCATCTGCCCCGACAGCTTCTTGCCCAGGCGCTTCACCCGGAGATCGAAGGGCGCCATGACCCGGATGCGGAGCACGTGGGGGATGCCGCGCAGGAGCCACTGGCCGCCGCGTCCCATGAGCACCACGTTGTCGCCTTCCGCAAACTCGTAGAGCGCCGTCTGGATCACCGTGATGTAGCGCCGGGTCTCGGCGTCGAAGCGCTCGAAGAAGGAGGGCTTGGACTCGTCCAGGTGGCTGAGCTTCTCCTCGAGGAGCCCGTAGCGGAGGGCCGCATCCGAGATCAGCTCCTGGTCGATGTACCGGTAGCCGAGGCGCTGGCCCACCAGTTGCCCGATCTCCGGGCCGCCGGCCCCCATTTCGTGGGAAAGGCAGATGATGGCCATGTCCTCACTCCTTCCTGTACTTCGCCTTGAGCGCCGCCGGGGCGATGGCGATGCGCTTGCCGCTCACGTCGTCGAGGACGTAGACCTCGTCGGCGAGCGTGCTGCTGGCAAAGACCTCGAAGACCTCCAGCGCCTGCTCGAGCGAGGTCCCCCCGGGACGCTCGCCCATCATCCGCTCGACCTCGTCCCGCTTGAGCCTCACCCGAGCGCCCCCTCGGCCTTGTCGGGGCTCCAGCTCCCGGCCAGGACGCCCGGCCTGGAAGGAACCGATCCCGTGATCTGGGTGACCGTCGCCATGATGGTGGTACCTCCTGGGAACTGACTTCTCAGTACCAGGAAAGGCCGGCGAACACAAGCGGGACCCGGGGACGGTCCCTCCTAGCCGCCGATCCGGTTCCGCCCCCCTGCCTTGGCCGCGTACAGCGAGGTGTCGGCGGCCTTGAAGAGGTTGTCCGGGCTGCGGGCGTCGCCGGGGAAAGCGCCCAGCCCGATGCTGATGGTCACGGGCTCCGCGTGCGGGAACGTCGCCCGGTTCACGGAGGTCCGGATCCGGTCTCCGTAGACGAGGGCGCCCGTCCAGGCCGTCTCCGGGAGCAGGATCGCGAACTCGTCGCCCCCGTAGCGGCACAGCGTGGTCGCCGCGCGCGACTGCCCCTGGATGATGCGGCAGATCTCCTTCAGCACCGCGTCTCCGGCGTCGTGGCCGTGGCGATCGTTGACTGCCTTGAAATGGTCCACGTCCAGGAGCATGAGGGAGAGTGGATGGCCGGAGCGCTCGGCCCGCGCGATCTCCTCGTGGAGCCGCAAGTCGAAATACCGGCGGTTGTACGCACCGGTCAGCTCGTCGGTGAGGGAGAGATCGCGCCAGCGCGTGTTGGCACGGTCCGCCTCCCGCGCCAGGTCCCAGATCACCGCGCCGCCCCCGATCATGAGCATCATGGTCGACAGCGCGAGCGCGGGGAGATAGCCGCGCTGCTCGGGGGGCATGCCGACGATGTGCATGAGGAGGACGTAGAACAGGATCAGGGTGGGAATCACGGTGGACAGGGCCAGCGCGATGACGACTCGCTGGCGGATCGGGGCCTCGCGCATCACGCGGAACGCCCGGGGCGCCGCGTTGCCTTCTCCCTCAGGGTCCATGCGGTTCTCCTCGGCGGCGATCCGTGAGACGCTCCGCCAGGGCCGGGTCCGTCGCGCGCAGGGCATCCAGCGCGCGCGCGCGCTCGGCACGAGCTTCAGGGTAGTCCGCCTTCAGCCGGAGCGCTCCGTCGAGAGACACGACCGCCTCCGCGTATCGCCCCTGGTCCAGGTAGAGCATCCCGAGCCGGAGGGGGCCGTCAGGCGCCCCCGGTGACAGGCGCATGTAGGTCCGGAGGGCCCACCCGGCCTCATGGTAACGCTTCTGGCCCGCGAGCAGCGTGCCCAGATTGTGATACGGGTCCGGCCGCTCCGGGCGCAGGAGGATCGCGTACCGGAAATGCGCCTCCGCCTGATGGAGCCGCGCCCGATCCGTCCGGCCCGACCGGATGATGGCCGCGCCCATGTTGTTGTTGCAGAGGGCGCACTCCGGGTCGGCCTCCAGGGCGGCCTGCCAGAGACGCTCCGAGCTCTGCCAGATCTGGCTCTGCCGCCACGCTCCCGCCCCCCAGCCCAGCACCACGAGCACGGCTGCGACGGTCACCGCGCCCGGCATCCAGCCGGCGACCCGGCCTGCGCGGCCCGCGCGAGCCACCCATGTGAGGCCGGCGCCCATGAGCGTCGCGAACCCGAGCCCCGAGAGGTAGCTGTAGCGGTCGTGCGCGAGCTGGTAGCCCGCATGCACGATCCCGCTCACCGGGGCCAGCACGATCGCCGAGTGCGCCCAGGCGGCGAGCCCCGCAGGCCAGCGCCGCCTCAGCGCCACCAGCACGCCGGTCACCAGCACGGCGCCGAGCGTCGGTCCCAGGAAGCGCCACTCGCCCGGGTTCACCCATGCCGGGATCTCGTAGAGCGGCGAGAGGCTCACGGGCCACAGCATCGCCCAGGGATAGAACCAGAGGCTGTAGCCGACCAGGGCCACGCGCGCCGCCGCCCCGTACTCGCCGTACCCCGTCACGGCGGCGCCCTGCCTGAGGGCCACGACGGCGGCGGCGGCCCCGAGGAGAGCCAGCGCCCCGTACGGCGCCTTCTCTCCGAGAAGCCTCTTCCAGCCGCGGTCCTGCCGGCGTAACGGGTAGAGGTCGAGCAGCAGCAGTGTCGCGGGCAAGGTCATCGCCATGGCCTTCGACAGGAGCGCCGCCCCGAAGGCAAGGAGCGATGCCGCCCGCCATCCCGACCGGATCGCCCCGCCGCCCTCGACACCTCGCAGATAGGCCAGCACGGCGAGCAAGTAGAACAGCCCGCACAGCACGTCCCGGCGCTCCGTGACCCACGCCACCGACTCCGCCCGCAACGGGTGCACCCCGAACGCCAGGGCCGCGAGGGCGGCGCCGAGCGCGATGGACAGATCACGCGCGGCGAAGCCGGCGGCGAGAAGGCGACGCGCCACGACGTAGAAGACTCCTGCGCTGGCCGCGTGAAGGAGCAGGTTTCCCAGATGGTAGCCCCACGGGACCATCCCCCCCAGCGCGTAGTTCACGCCGAGGCTCAGCCACGTCAGCGGGATGTAGTGCCCCATCAGGGTCGAGGTGAGCATCCAGCGCAGCTGCGGCCAGCCGAGGCCGCGGAACTGCGGGTTGTTGAGGAGGTTCGCCGTATCGTCCCAGTTGACGAAGCCTGCCTGGAGCGCGGGCAGGAAGGCGAGGAAGCTCAGGAGGCAGACGGCGAGCGGAAGGAGCCCGAGAAGCCGGCGGGCGGGGCCCGGTCGAGTCAGGACTAGGCGAGTCTCCCCATGATGCGGGCCAGCTCCTTGGGGTCGAAGCAGTACTCCATGGCATCCTCGTAGGAGATGAGCCCCTTGTCGTGGAGACCCTTGAGAGACTGCTCCATGGTCTGCATGCCCAGCCCGGTCCCGGTCTGGATCACCGACTGGATCTGGAAGGTCTTGCCCTCGCGGATCAGGTTCCGGATGGCCGGCGTGACCAGCAGGAGCTCCACGGCCACGACCAGCCCCTCGCCGTCCTTCCGCACCAGGAGCTGCTGGGTCATGATCCCGTACAGCACATTGGCCAGCTGGACCTTGACCTGCTGCTGCTGATGGGGCGGGAACACGTCCACGATGCGGTCGATGCCCTGGGCCGGGGTCTTGGTGTGCAGCGTGGCGAACACGAGATGCCCGGTCTCCGCCGCGGTCAGCGCCGCCTCGATGGTCTCGAAGTCGCGCATCTCCCCCACGAAGATCACGTCCGGGTCCTCGCGGAGGCAGGCGCGCAGCGCGCTGGCGAAGCTCACCGTGTCCGTCCCCAGCTCCCGCTGGACCACGATGCTGTTCTTGTGCTGGAAGAGGTACTCGATGGGGTCCTCGAGGGTGACGATGTGGAGCTGGCGCTCCTGGTTGATCCGGTCGATCAGCGCCGCCAGCGTGGTGGACTTGCCCTGGCCCGTCGCTCCGGTGACGAGCACGAACCCCCGCTTGAGCTTGATCAGCTCCAGCACCGCGGGCGGCAGCCCCAGGCTGTCCACCGGCGGGATGTCGTAGGGGATGCGCCGGACCGCAGCCGCCACCGAGTCCCGCTGCATGAACGTGTTGATCCTGAACCGCGCCAGCCCCGGGATGCCGTAGGAGAAATCATAGTCGAGCTTCTCGCGGAAGCTCCGTTTCTGCTGCTCCGTCATGATCGAGAAGACGAGCTCCTGGATCCTCTCCCCCGAGAGCTTCTCGCCGTCGAACGTCACGAGCTTCTTCTGCACGCGGTACACCGGGGGCAGGCCAACCTGGAGATGGATGTCGGTCGCGTTCTTCTTGATGGCCGTCTCGAGGATCTGATCGATGTCCTTCACTGCGGGGTCCTCCCAATGCCGGCGCGGGCCGTGGAACCGACCCGGGTCGCCGCGAACCGGCCGCCTCAGTCCCCGGTGACGAGCGCGAAGTTGAGCCTCTGGAGCTCGTTCTGGATCGGGGCCCGGGTGCGCCGGGCGGCCCGGCGCCGGTCCGATGCAACCTCGGGCGCGGCGCGCCGCCGGCGGTCGGAGCAACGCCGATCGAGCACCACGTGGACCCCGGCTTCGCCCGAGAACTCGCGCGCAAGGTGAGCGCCGAGCTCCGGCTGGTCGCGCGCCACGATGAACAGGTAGCGAGCCATCAAGGCATCCTACCCCAGGGACGCGGCGCGAGTCCAGATTCCTGCGGCGGCAGCGCCCCATCCCTCACGCGATGGACTGTCGGCGGATCTCCTCGAAGATCTCGAGCGGCAGGGCCGCGAAGGTCTCGACCGCGGTGGGGTCGAAGTGGGAGCCGGCGCAGCGCTGGATCTCGGCCCGGGCGGCCGCGAGCGGGATAGCCCGAGAATAGGGCCGGTCGAAGGTCATGGCGTCGAAGGCATCCGCCACGGCGAAGATGCGCGCTGCCAGCGGGATGGCCTCCCCCTTGAGCCCCAGGGGGTAGCCCGTGCCGTCCCAGCGCTCGTGGTGGTGGTAGACCACGGGCACGGCTGCGCGCAGGAAGGGGATCTGCTCCACGATCTGGCGGCCCGCCTCGGGGTGGGACCGCATGATCTTCCACTCGGCCGGGGTCAGGGGCCCCGGCTTGAGCAGGATGGCGTCGGGGATGCCGATCTTGCCGATGTCGTGCAGCAGGACGCCGTGCTCGAGATCGCGCATGTCGGCCTCGGGTACACCGTAGGCCCGGGCGATGGTCAGGGAGTAGCCGCGCACCCGGCGGGAGTGGGCCTGGGTGCCGAGATCCCGGGTGTCGATGGCCGAGCCCAGCGCCTCGAGCGTGCTCCGGTAGGTCTCCTCCAGCTCCCGGAGCGTCGACGCCAGGTCCTGCCTCGCCACGGCCACGCGCCGATCGAGCAAGGCGCGGGACTCCCGGCGCTCGAGGTGGAGCTGGCGGCGCTCGAGCGCCCGCTCCGCGGTGATCAGGAGCCTGTCCACGTTCACGGGCTTCATGATGAAGTCGTAGGCGCCGTGCTTGAGGCTCTCGACGGCGGTCTCCACGTCGGCCATGCCGGTCAGCACCAGGATGGCCGCGTCGGGCTCCAGGGCCCGGGCGTGCTTCAGGAAATCGAGCCCGCCCATCACGGGCATGTTCATGTCCGTCACCGTGAGCGGCGGCCGCTCGGCGTCGAAGGTCGCGAGCCCCTCCTGGCCGTTGGTGGCCATCTGGCAGGTGTAGCCGCTGGCGCGAAACACCTCGTCCAGGACCGTCCGGATGTGCCGGTCATCATCCACGATCAACACCTCTGGGTTCAGGCCATCATGGCTCATGCGCGCGCGACCTCCGAGCCCGCGAGGCGGCCCGGAGCCTCCTCGTACAGGCAGATGCGGTGCTTGCCTGCTCGCTGGGCGGCGCGGAGCGCCTCGTCGGCCGCGCGGACCAGCTCGTCGGCCGCGGGGCTCACGTCCTCGGGCAGCGAGGCAATGCCGACGCTCGCCGTGAGCCGCCGGCCGTGGGTGAACGGATAGCCGGCGAGCACCTGGCGGATCCGCTCGGCATACAGGCCCGCGCCGGTCTTGGAGGTTTCCACCAGGAGCACCGCGAACGTGTCTTCTCCGTAGCGGCAGATCACGGTGATCCCACGCGAGTACCTGGTGAGGATGTCGCCGACGATCCGGAGCGTCTCATCGCCGGCGCCGTGGCCCAGCGCGTCGGTGATCGTCTTGAAGCCGTCCAGGCCCAGCATGACCATCGCGACCGGATGGTTGAACCGGCGGTACCGCGAGATCTCCTCGTCGAGCCGGACCGAGAAGAAGCGACGGTTGTACAGCCCCGTCACCTGGTCCTTGAAGGAGAACTCCTTGAGCCGGGCGCTGGTGAGCTCCAGATCCTTGTAGGCGCCCTCGAGCCGCTGCGCGTACAGGTTGATCTCGCCCGCCTGCTGCTCGATGGTGCCGAGCATGCGGGAGAAGGCGGTCATGAGGGTGCCGACCTCATCGGACCGCGCCGTCGCCCCCTCCTCGACCTGGCTGGCCTCCGTCACCATCGCCGCGGCGTGGGACACGGCGGTCGCCAGGTCCCAGATCACGAAGCCGCCGGCCGTCATGAGCAGCCCCGTGAAGACGAGCAACGCCTCGAACCACAGCAAGTCACGCGCGCGCGTGACGGGATCGAGGAAGGGCAGCATGTGCGCGTAGAGCGAGTAGGTGAGGATCAGCATGGGGATCACGGAGGAGAGGGTGAGCGCGATGCAGATCTTCTGCCTGACACGCTGGCCCGCGAACGCCGCCTCGCCCGGGATGTCGTACCTCATGGCTTCGAGGTTCCGTAGGGGGCAACATCCGTGCCAGCGGAGGGCGAGCCCAAGTGCCCGAAGATGCGAGCCCCGCGGGACGGTGACGCGGCGCTCGGGTGGGCGCCGGGCGACGAAAATCGCCACCCGGCTTCTCAGGAATGTCAGCGCGGAGCGGACCGCGAAAAAACTTCGCCCCGCCCGCGCCCCCGGCGGGGGGCTCGCTGCGGAGGTGCTTCGTGAAGAACGCGACGCAGCGCTTCCAGGCGTCCTCGGCCGCCTCCTTCTTGTACGTCTGCGGCCGGTCGTCAGAGAAGAAGGCGTGCGGCGCGCCCGGATAGAGCACGAACTCCACGGCGGGGTTGCGCTTCCTGCTGGTGGAAGGGGAAAGGGCGGGGCGCTCCTGGTTCCCGCTCAACGGGGGTCGGCAGGGCCGACGAGGCGGTGATGCTCGACGTCGTCCGAGATGTTCTTCAGGCGTCCCCGCGTCACCTTCTCGATACGGTACCCGTCGCCGAGGCGACGGGCCGTCTCCGATCCGACGAGGATCTCGCCGTCCCGGGCCACCTCCGCCAGGCGCGCGGCCAGATTGGTGACGGGACCGCTGGCGGTGAAGGTCCAGCGCCTGCCGCGCGACCCCTCGAAGCGGGTGGAGCCGACCCACGCGCTGCCGGAATTGATCCCCATGTGGATGCCGAGGGGCCGGTGGGGCGCCCGCTGGTTGAGGGTCTCCGTCACGGCCAGGAGCCCCAGCGCCGTCTCCGCGGCCCGCCGCGCATGGGTCTCGGCAGCGCCCTCCTGGAAGACGGCCATGAAGCCGTCGCCCGCCGTCTCAGTGATGTCGCCGGCGGCGGCCTGGATCCGGTCGAGGAAGGTCGAGAAGTAACGCTCCACCAGGGCGTTGAGCGCCTCGGGCCGAAGCTCCTCGCTGAGCCGCGCGTACCCGGTGATGTCGAGGAAGAGGATCGAGACATCCCGCTCACGCTTGGCGAGCGCCGGCGCCTCGGGGTTGGCGGCGATGAGGCGGCGCACGGCCTCGGGCACGAACTTGGAGAAGTGATCCCGGATCCGGTGCAGCTCGCGTAGCTTGCGGTCCACCGCGTGCTTGAGCTTGAGCGCGGTCTGGATCCGCGCCATGAGCTCGCGGTTGTCCACGGGCTTGATCAGGAAGTCGTCGGCGCCCGCCTCGATCCCGCGAACGCGGTCCTCCATGCTGCCGAGCGCGGTCATGATGACGATGGGGGTGAGGCGCGTCGCATCCTTCCCCTTGAGGGCGGCGCAGGCCGTGATGCCGTCCATGACGGGCATCATGACGTCCATGAGGATGAGGTCCGGCGACTCGGCGGCCGCCTTCTCGAGGGCCTCCTTGCCGTTCCCTGCCGACAGTGTCGCGTAGCCGAGAGCGGCCAGCAGCTGCTCGAGGTAGGCGACGATGTCCGGCTCGTCGTCGACGATCAGGATCTTGGAAGCGGACGCGTCCACGGGCATCGCCAACCTTGGAGGCAGTCTAGCGTCAGACCCTGCGAGCCGCCAGAAGGTTCCGCAGCATGACAGGGCAGAACATCACCTGGCCGATGCTGGACAGGACGAAGAAGGGCTGGAGCCAGCCGAGCCAGGTGAGGGGGACGATGCAGATGGGTCTTTTTCAGCGCCCTGTCAGACACGCCAGGTTGCCTCGTGGGTGCCCAGCGGCACCGCGGGCC
>JACOVB010000124.1 GCA_016177555.1 Candidatus Rokuibacteriota bacterium | reverse complement strand
CTCGTGGCCGTGCCCGTGGGGATCCTGGCCGCCGTGCGCCAGGACACGGCGGGCGACTACACGGCGCGCTCCTTCGCCATCGGGGCCCTGTCCATCCCGAACTTCTGGCTCGGGACCCTGATCGTCGTCATCCCGTCCTTCTACTTCAACTGGGCGCCCCGCATCGGGGACTTCGCGCCACTCCGCCAGGACCCGCTGGGCTGGCTCGCGCAGTTCGTGCTGCCCGCCATCTGCCTGGGGATCACCCAGGCGGGGGTGATCCTGCGCATGACCCGCGGCATGATGCTCGAGGTGCTGCGCCAGGACTACGTGCGGACGGCCTGGGCGAAGGGGCTCGGCTCGCGGGTCGTGGTGCTGCGGCACGCCCTCCGCAACGCCATGATCCCCATCGTGACCGTCATCGGCGGGCAGATGCCCTTCTACTTCGGTGGCTCCATCGTCATGGAGCACATCTTCGGGCTGCCCGGGCTGGGCAGCTTCGTGCTGGAGGCCATCAGCCGGCGGGATTACCCGGTGATTCAGGCCGTGAACCTCTTCGTCGCGTTCCTCGTGATCCTCACGAACCTCCTGGTGGACCTCTCCTACGGGGCCCTCGACCCGAGGGTGCGCCAGCATGATTGACGGGAGCGCGTGGGCTGGCCTGCGCCGGAAGCCGCTGGGGGTGCTGGGGGCCGTGCTCCTCGTGGGGATGATCGGGCTGGCGTTCCTCGCGGAGGGCGTCGCCCCCTACGGCTACGACGAGGCCGACATCTTCACACGGCTCAAGCCGTCGAGCCAGGCCCACTGGCTGGGCACCGACAACCTCGGCCGCGACCTGCTCTCACGCGTGATCCACGGCGCGCGCGTCTCCATGGCCGTGGGCTTCGGCGGCGTGGCGCTGGGGCTCCTGGGCGCCGCCAGCGTCGGCCTCGTCTCGGGGTACTTCGGCGGGCGGCTGGACATGGTGGTCCAGCGCGTGGTCGACGCCTTCATGTGCTTTCCGCTCCTCCTGGTGGCGCTGACCATCATGGCGCTGCTGGGCCCCGGCCTCGTCAACGTCATCCTGACGCTCGGTCTCGTGCTGGCGGTGCGCGACTCCCGGGTGATCCGGAGCGCGGTGCTCAGCGTCAAGGAGAACCTCTATGTCGAGGCAGCGCGGGGCCTCGGTGCGGCGCACCGGGGGGTGATCCTCCACCACATCCTCCCCAACATCTTCGCGCCCATCATCATCCTCGCGACGGTGAACCTCGGCGCGGTGATCCTCATCGAGGCGGCGCTGTCCTTCCTCGGCTTCGGCGTGCCGCCGCCGCACCCGTCCTGGGGCGGCATGCTCTCGGGCGCGGGGCTCGTGCACATGCTCCGCGCCCCCTGGCTGGCGCTCTGGCCCGGGCTCGCGCTGTCGCTTGCGGTCTTCGGCGCCAACATGCTGGGTGACGCCCTGCGCGACGTCCTCGACCCGCGCCTCCGCGGCACCACCTGAGCCCCACTCGGCGCCGTGCTAGAATCGCCCGCGCCATGACCGAGGCGGCCGGCCCGGACCTGCTGCTCCAGATGTACGCGGCGATGCTCCGCGTGCGGCGCTTCGAGGAGCGCGCGCGCGAGCTGTACCACGCCGGGCGCATCCCGGGATTCATCCACCTCTCCGTAGGCCAGGAGGCCGTGGCCGTGGGCGCCTGCGCGGCGCTCCGGCACGACGACTACCTGCTCTCGACCCACCGCGGCCACGGCCACCTCATCGCCAAGGGCGGGTCGCTCCGCCGGCTCATGGCCGAGCTGTACGGCAAGGCCGCCGGCTGCTGCAAGGGCAAGGGCGGCTCGATGCACATCGCGGACGCCTCCGTGGGGTACCTCGGCGCCAACGGCGTGCTCACCTCGGGCTGCGTCCTGGCGCCGGGTGTGGGGCTGTCCATCCGGATGCGCGGGACGGACCAGGTGGTGGCCGTCCTGTTCGGGGACGGAGCGGCCAACCGCGGCCCGTTCCACGAGGGCGTGAACCTGTCCGCGCTCTGGCGCGCCCCCGTGGTCTTCCTCTGCGAGAACAACGCCTGGGCCTCCACCACCGCGCAGGACCTCTCCACCGCGGGCGGCAGCATCGCCGCGCGGGCGGCAGGCTACGGCATCCCGGGTGTGGCCGTGGACGGCAACGACGCCGTGGCGGTGTACGCGGCGGTGGCCCGGGCCGTGGCGCGCGCGCGAGCGGGCGAGGGCCCGTCGCTCATCGAGGCGAAGACGGTGCGCTGGCTCGGCCACCACGAGGGGGACCCGCAGGCCTACCGGCCGAGGAGCGAGGTCGAGGACGGGCGGCGGCGGGACCCCATCGCGCGCCTCCGGGCCCATCTCGAGGCCAGCGCCCTGCTCGACGCGACGCACGCGGCGCGGGTCGCTGAGGGCATCGAGGCCGAGGTGGAGGACGCCGTCGCCTTCGCCGAGTCGAGCCCGCTCCCGGAGCCCGAAGCGGCGCTGGACGATCTCCTCGTCCACTACCCCTGGAGCGACCGATGAGCCGGCCGTGCCAGATGCGCTGGGCGCCGGGGCGGGGGATCGCGGGGTCCGGGCTCGCGGCGGGGCCGGATCTCCTCGAGGGCGGGGTGGCCGAGGCCGGGGGCGCGGCCCCGCGAAATGAATGGGTGCTCGCACCCCCCGCTGGTCACTCATGCCGCTGATGGATTTCGGGGAGGCCCTCAACCTCGCCCTCGCCGAGGAGATGCGCCGGGATCCGCGCGTCTACTGTATCGGCGAGGACATCGTTCTGGGAGTGCCTTTCGGCGTCACCAAGGGCCTCGCCGAGGAGTTCGGCCTCGAGCGCGTCATCAACGCCCCGATCTCGGAGGCGGCCATCGTCGGCTCCTCCATGGGCGCGGCCCTCACCGGGCTCGTGCCCGTGGTGGACATGCACTTCGCCGACTTCGTCACCTGCGCCATGGACGAGGTGGTCAACCAGATCGCCAAGAGCCGGTACATGTTCGGCGGCCAGGTCGCCTGTCCGCTGACACTCCGCATGCCCTACGGAATCGGCAAGTCGGCGGGAGGGCACCACTCCAATTCCGTCGAGGCCTGGTTCGTGAACACGCCGGGGCTCAAGGTGTGCATCCCCTCGACGCCGGCCGATGCCCGGGGCCTGCTCAAGACCGCGATCCGCGACCCCGACCCCGTGCTCGTCTTCGAGCACCGCGCGCTCTCTCGCGTGCGGGGGGAGGTGCCGGCGGAGGAGACGCTCGTGCCGCTGGGCTCG
>JACOVB010000123.1 GCA_016177555.1 Candidatus Rokuibacteriota bacterium | reverse complement strand
TATGAAGGCGAGGAGTGCTCGCGCAACGTCTTCTACACGGGCGCGACGCCGAACCAGCAGCTGATCCCGGCGGCCGAGTACCTGATGTCGCGGGAGGGAGGCAGCTACAAGAAGTTCTACCTGCTGGGCACGGACTACGTGTTCCCGCGCACGGCCAACAAGATCCTCCGGGCGTTCCTCCTGGCCAAGGGCATCCCCGCCGATTCCATCGCCGAGGAGTACACGCCGTTCAACCATCAGGACTATCAGACCATCGTCGGCAAGATCAAGCGTTTCGCCTCGGGCGGCAACGCCGCGGTGCTGTCGACGATCAACGGCGACTCCAACGTGCCCTTCTACAAGGAGTTCGCCAACCAGGGGCTGCGGAGCGAGAACGCGCCCATCATGGCCTTCAGCGTGGCCGAGGACGAGCTGCGCGGCATGGACACCTCGGCGCTGGTCGGTCATCTCGCGGCGTGGAACTACTACCAGTCCGTTGACACGCCGCAGAACAGGAAGTTCGTCCAGGCCTTCAAGGCCTACGCGAAGAAGCACAACCTGCCGGGCGGAGACAAGCGCGTCACCGACGATCCGATGGAAGCGGCGTACTTCGGCGTCCATATCTGGAAGCAGGCCGCGGAGAAAGCCAAGTCCTTCGAGGTGGACGCCGTGCGCAAGGCGGTGTACGGCCAGGAGTTCCTGGCTCCCGGCGGGAAGATCAAGATGGACGAGGCCAACCACCACACGTACAAGCCGGTGCTGATCGGCGAGATCCTGAAGGACGGCCAGTTCAAGGCGGTGTCGCGCTCGAAGGGGCTGGTCAAGGCCGAGCCCTGGAGCCAGTACACGAGCCCGGACAAGGGCTGCGACTGGGTGAAGCAGAAGGGGACGTACCAGAAGAAGGCCTGAGAAGGAAGGAATGCTCGAGGGGGCCCGCGTCCTGCTACTCCTGCTCGCGCTGCTGCCGGGGGTTGTCGCGGTCCCGGCAGTGGCGGGAGCGGCTCCCGCGCCGGGCACGGCGCCCCCGGAGATCGCGAAGCAGCTCACGGATGTCGCCAGCAAGGATCCGGCCGTGCAGGAGGCGGCGGCCATGGCCCTCGGGAGGACGGGCGACCGGAAGATCCTGCCTCTCCTCGAGGCCCTCCGGGAGGGCAGCGTCTACGTCCACGTGAGCAGGGGCAACCGCGGCACCGTCATCGTGGGCGACAAGGTGACCGACGGGGAGCGGACCCTCGTGCCGCTCTTCAGCGCCTACGGCCGCGAGGCTGTGACCGGGGCGGACGGCAAGCCGCTCCTGGTGGAGCTCTCCGCGCTCGAGGAGGTCTCAGCCGGGCGGAGCCTTCGCCTGGCGCTCCGGCCGCTGATCGACGCCTTCTCCGGCCAGTCCCAGCTTGCCAACCCCGATCCCGTGGTGAGGCGCGCCGCGGCCACGAAGATGGGCAATGCGGGCGATGCCGCAGCAACGGCGGCGCTCGCCGAGGCGCTGGGGCGGGAGACGGATCGCTGGGCGCGCCACGCGACGGAGGAGGCGCTGGCGCTCATCGGTCTGCGATCGAGCGACGACGCCGCCCGCGCCGGCGGGGCCGCCCGGCTCGGCAGCCTCCGCAGCGTCAACGCGCTGGACCGGCTGCGCGACATCGCCGCCGACAGCAGCACGGCGGCCTCGGTGAGGCAGGCCGCCGGAGAAGCGGTCAAGCGCATCGAGCGCTGGAGCCTCGTGACGACCACCCTCGAGCTGGCCTTCCAGGGGCTCTCGCTGTCCTCGATCCTTCTCCTGATGGCCCTCGGGCTGGCCATCGTCTTCGGTCTCATGGGCGTGATCAACATGGCCCACGGCGAGCTGATGGCGCTGGGCGCCTACGCCACCTTCGTCATGCAGGGGTGGTTCCAGGCGCATCTGCCGGGCTCCTTCGACTACTACTTTCTCGCCGCCCTGCCGTTCGCGTTCGCCGTGGCGGCGGCCGCCGGGCTCGTGCTGGAGCGCGGCGTGATTCGCCACCTCTACGGCCGCCCGCTGGAGACGCTGCTCCTCACGTGGGGCGTGAGCCTCATCGTCCAGCAGGGGCTCAGGCTCTGGTTCGGCGCGGCGAACGTGGATGTGACAGCGCCGCGCTGGCTGTCGGGCGGCATTCCCGTGATGGTGGGCGTCCAGCTGCCGTACAACCGGCTCTTCATCATCGGGCTCGCCGCCGTCTGCGTCGCGGGGATGTACCTGTTGCTCTTCAGGACCGCGGCCGGGCTCCGCATCCGGGCGGTGACCCAGAACCGCGGCATGGCCGCCTGCCTCGGGGTGCGCGCCCGCCGCGTGGATGCCTTCACGTTCGCCCTCGGGGCGGGGCTCGCGGGGCTGGCCGGCTGCGCCCTGACGCAGATCGGGAACGTGGGGCCGGAGCTCGGCCAGAACTACATCGTGGACTCGTTCATGGTGGTGGTCACGGGCGGTGTGGGCAAGCTCCTGGGCAGCATCCTCGCCGCCGTGGGGATCGGCGGGCTCAACAAGATCATCGAGCCGTCGCTGGGCGCCGTGTACGGCAAGGTGCTCATCCTGGTCGCGGTGATCCTCTTTATCCAGCGGCGGCCGTCGGGGCTCTTCGCGGTCAAGGGGCGCCATGCGGACGCGTGAGCGCTGGGCTTTCCTCGCCGCGGGGGCCGTCCTCCTCGTCGTCCTGCCCGTGCTCAACGCGTTGCCGGCGGAGTCGCCGCTGCGCGTCGGCGACTTCACGCTCAACCTGTTCGGGAAGTTCCTCGCCTACGCGATCCTGGCGCTGGGGATCGACCTGATCTGGGGCTACGCGGGTGTGCTGTCGCTGGGCCACGGGGTCTTCTTCGGTCTCGGGGCCTATGCCATGGGCATGCACCTGATGCTCGAGATCGGGACGCAGGGCGTGTACCGGAACGCGCTGCCGGACTTCATGGTGTGGAACCGGGTGACGGAGCTGCCGCTCTTCTGGCGCCCCTTCCACAGTGGGACCTTCACGCTGCTGGCCGTGGTCGCCGTCCCGGCCGCGGTGGCGTTTGTCTTCGGCGCCCTCACGTTCCGCAGCCGGATCCGCGGCGTGTACTTCTCCATCATCACCCAGGCGCTGGCGCTGTCGGCCTGGCTCATGTTCAACCGGAACTCGCTGAACCTGGGCGGCACCAACGGGCTCAGCGGCTTCAAGACCATCTTCGGCTTCCCGCTCCGCGAGCCCGCCACCCAGCGCGGTCTCTACATGGCCGCGGTCCTCTGCCTGGGCGGCGCCTATCTGCTCTGCCGCTGGATCACGGGCTCCCCCGCGGGCAAGGTGCTGTTGGCCATCCGCGACAGCGAGACCCGCGTGCTCTTCTCCGGGTATTCGCCCGCGGCCTTCAAGCTGTTCGTCTTCGTCGTCTCCGCCGCGCTGGCCGGTGTGGCGGGAGCGCTCTACGTGCCGCAGGTGGGCATCATCACTCCCGCGAAGATCGGCGTGCTCCCGTCCATCGAGATGATCGTCTGGGTGGCCGTGGGCGGCCGGGGGACGCTCCTCGGGGCCGTCGTCGGCGCCGTCGGCGTGAGCTGGCTCCAGAGCGTTCTCACCACGTCGTACCCGGATCTCTGGCTCCTGGTGCTGGGGGGGCTCTTCATCGCCGTGGTGCTCTTCTTCCCGGATGGGCTGGTGGGCGGCGCCCGCCGGCTCCACGGGCGGCTCGAGGCGATGAGACGGGGCGCGTTGCGCGGCCGCCCGGATACCAC
>JACOVB010000121.1 GCA_016177555.1 Candidatus Rokuibacteriota bacterium | reverse complement strand
TCTCCCCGCCGCCGCATCACGACATCTACTCCATCGAGGATCTCGCCCAGCTCATCCACGATCTCAAGAACGCCAACCCCCGGGCGCGGATCAGCGTGACGCTCGTGGCCGAGGTGGGCGTGGGGACGGTGGCTGCCGGCGTCTCCAAGGCCCACGCCGACGTGGTCCTCATCTCGGGGCACGATGGCGGCACCGGCGCCTCCCCGCTCACCTCCATCAAGCACGGGGGGGTCCCCTGGGAGCTCGGGCTGGCCGAGACCCAGCAGGTGCTCGTGCTCAACAAGCTCCGCGACCGCATCATCGTGCAGGCCGACGGGCAGCTGAAGACCGGTCGCGACGTGGTGATCGCGGCCCTGCTGGGCGCCGAGGAGTACGGCTTCTCCACCGCTCCGCTGGTGGTGCTGGGTTGCGTGATGATGCGCGTCTGCCATCTCAACACCTGCCCCGTGGGCATCGCCACCCAGGACCCGAAGCTCCGCGCGCGGTTCACGGGTCGGCCGGAGCACGTGGAGACCTTCTTCCGCTTCCTCGCCCAGGAGGTGCGGGAGCACATGGCGCGCCTCGGCTTCCGCAGCGTGGAGGAGATGATCGGCCGCGTGGACCGGCTCGATGTCAGGCATGCGGTGGACCACTGGAAGGCGCGCGGGCTCGACTTCTCCTCGGTCCTCCACCGCGCGCCGGTGGGGCCCGAGGTCGCGGTCCGCAAAGTGGTGGAGCAGGAGCACGGACTCGACCGCTCGCTGGACCTGACGACCCTCCTGCCCCTGTGCCGCCCGGCGCTGGAGCGGGGCGAGACGGTGGACGTGCGCCTGCCCATCCGCAACGTGAACCGCACCGTGGGCACCATCCTCGGCTCCGAGATCACGCGGCGGCGCGGCGGCGAGGGGCTCCCCGACGACACCATCCGCCTGCACTTCACGGGGTCGGCGGGGCAATCCTTCGGCGCCTTCGTCCCGCGCGGCGTCACGCTGACGCTCGAGGGTGACAGCAACGACTACCTGGGCAAGGGGCTCTCCGGGGGCAAGATCGTCGTCTACCCGCCGCGCGAGGCCACCTTCGTCCCCGAGGCGAACATCCTCGTGGGCAACGTGGTGCTCTACGGCGCCACAGGCGGTGAAGCCTACTTCCGCGGCGTGGCCGGGGAGCGATTCGCGGTGCGCAACAGCGGCGCGCTGGCCGTGGTGGAAGGCGTCGGCGACCACGGCTGCGAGTACATGACGGGCGGGCGCGTGGTGGTGATCGGCGGCACCGGGCGCAACTTCGCCGCCGGCATGTCGGGGGGCATCGCCTACGTGCTGGACGGGGCCGGCGACTTCAAGCGGCGCTGCAACACCGGCATGGTGGACCTCGAGCCGCTCGTGGACGTGGAGGACGTCGAGACGGTCAAGGACCTCCTGGCCCGCCACATCCGCTACACGCAGAGCCCCGTCGCGGCCCGCTTCCTCGTCAACTGGGAGCAGAGCCAGCAGAAGTTCGTCAAGGTCATGCCGCGCGACTACAAGCGCGTGCTGGCGGCCATCAAGAAGGCGCAGGAAACCGGCATCCCGGTGGACGAGGCCGTGATGGCCAGCGCGCACAGCTAGGGGTCAGGTCTTGCAATCCAACATTTCCGGGATTGTGTCGTAATGCAAGACCTGACCCCGGCGTAGCATGGGCAAGGCGACCGGGTTTCTGGAGTTCACGCGGGACAAGCAGCCGTACCGCCCCGTGGCGGAGCGGGTGCGCGACTTCCGGCAGGTCATCCTCCCCTACCCCGAGGCGGCGCTCCGGAAGCAGGGCGCCCGCTGCATGGACTGCGGCATCCCCTTCTGCCATCAGGGCTGCCCGCTCGGCAACCTCATCCCCGACTGGAACGACCTCGTCTACCGGGAGCGCTGGCGGGAGGCCATCGACCGCCTCCACGCCACAAACAACTTCCCGGAGTTCACCGGTACCCTCTGCCCCGCCCCCTGCGAGGGGGCCTGCGTCCTCGGCGTCAACGACGACCCCGTGACCATCAAAGCCGTCGAGCTGG
>JACOVB010000120.1 GCA_016177555.1 Candidatus Rokuibacteriota bacterium | reverse complement strand
GGACGAGGTCCACGACGGCGAGCGAGAACTCGTGCTGCGCCATCTGGACCATGGCGCTCGCGCTGTCGCCGGCGACGGCGACAGCGTAGCCCTCGCTCTCGAGGACGATCCGGAGCCAGTCGGCTATCGCGGCCTCGTCGTCCACCAGGAGGATGCGGGATTTCATGCCGCCCTCATCTTCCTTGTACCCTAGCACAGCCCCCCGCAGGCGACCAGATCGCTGCCAGCGCTCCGCCCGCGGAGCCCCCGCCGGACCGAGCGGGGAGGCGCGCCGCCTTGACAGTCCCGTGGGCCACGCGCAATATGGCCCCGTGCATTTCGGCTTCGCGCTGTCCCGACGTGGTCCCCTCGCCAGACCCGACGCGCTCGTCAAGCTCGCCGAGGCTGCGGAAGCGTTGCGCTACTCCTCGATCTTCACCTTCCGCATCCCCCTCGACCTCGCGTCCCGGCGAGCCCGGCCTGCGGCCGGAGACCGGACACCCTTCACCGGGACCTCCGCCGAGGTGATCCAGGACATCCGCGCCTACCAGGCACTCGGCGTCACCCACTTCGTCTTCGACGGGGTGCCCCAGGACCTGCGCGGCCGGCTGGCGATGATGGAGCGCTTCGCCGAGGACGTGCGGCCGAAGGTCCTCCGGGCCCCGCGGTAGGCGCCGCATGAACGCGCTGCCGGAGAGCGTCGCCGGCTTCATCTCGTCGGGCCGCGCCGGGCATCTCGGCACCGCGGATGCGTCGGGGCAGCCACTGGTCGTCCCCTTCTGCTACGCCTTCGACGGCGCGGCCCTCTTCTCCGCCGTCGACGCCAAGCCGAAGCGGACCGCCCCGGAACAGCTCAAGCGCGTGCGCAACATCCGCGAGAACCCGAAGGTATGCGTGGTCATCGACGAGTGGAGCGAGGACTGGAGCCGCCTCCGCCATGTGATCATCCAGGGCGAGGCCCAGGTCCTGACCGCCGGGGCCGACTACCGGCATGGCGTCGAGCTGCTCCTGGCCAAGTACGAGCAGTACCGGCGCATGGGGCTCGACCGGGAAGACGGCGTGATGATCAAGGTGACACCGGCCCGCGTGACCGACTGGAGCGGGGCGGCATGACCGCCACCGACCGCGCGCTCGACCGCGTCCGCGAGGGCCGCGCCCCCGACGCAGGCGAGGCTGCCCTGCTGCTGGGGCTCGACGAGCCTCGCCTCCCCGATCTCCTGGCCGCCGCAGCGGCCGTGCGTGGCCGGGGCCGCGGCCGGCGCATCACCTTCTCGGCCAAGGTCTTCGTGCCACTGACAACCCTCTGCCGCGACTACTGCGGCTACTGCACGTTCCGGAAGGACCCCGGCGAGCCGGGCGCTCACACCATGACGCCCGAGGAGGTGCTCGCGCTCGTCCAGGCCGGGGAGCGCCTGGGGGCCAAGGAGGCGCTCTTCTCCCTCGGCGACAAGCCCGAGGCGCTCTTCCCCGAGCACCGCGCATTCCTGCGGCGCATGGGCCACCGGAGCACGCTCTCCTATCTCCGGGCGGTGAGCGCGCTGGTGCTGAGGGAATCCTCACTCCTGCCTCACGCCAACCCCGGCGTCATGTCGGAGCGGGACCTGAGCGCGCTCCGCGAGGTGAATGCGAGCATGGGCATCATGCTCGAGACGACCTCCGAGCGCCTCCTGGGCCCAGGCCTCGCCCATGACCACGCGCCAGACAAGGTCCCCGCCAGGCGGCTCAAGACCATCGCGCTGGCGGGGAAGCTCCAGATCCCCTTCACCACAGGGCTCCTGATCGGCATCGGCGAGACGCATGCCGAGCGGGTGGAGACGCTCCTGGCCATCCGCGACCTGCACGAGCGCCACGGCCACATCCAGGAGGTCATTGTCCAGAACTTCCGCGCCAAGCCCGGCATTCCCATGCGCGGCTGGGCCGACCCCACGCTCCCCGACCTCCTGCGCACCGTGGCGGTGGCGCGGCTCCTGCTGGGGCCGGACATGAACATCCAGGCGCCGCCGAACCTCATGGCCGAGGGCTACGGCCGGCTGCCCGAGGCCGGGCTGAACGACTGGGGCGGCATCTCCCCGCTGACGCCCGATCACATCAACCCCGAGAGACCGTGGCCGCTGATCCGCGAGCTCCGGCAGGTCACGGAGGCGGCGGGCCACGAATTGCGCGAGCGACTGGCCATCTACCCCGAGTACGTGTCCCGCCCGGAGTTCATGGACGCCGCCGTGCGGCCCGCAGTGGCGAGGCTCGTGGGTGCCGACGGCCTCGTGAGGCCCCCGCTCGAAACGTGGAGAACGTGGTGAACCCGGAGGGAACGGAATGGACTCGCTGAATCTCGACTGGGTAGAGCCTGGCGTCCGGCGCATCCTGGACCGGGCGCTGGACGGCGCCGAGCTGTCGGTGGCGGAAGGGATCCGGCTCACGGCAGTCACCGGCCGGGAGCTGCACGCTCTCTCGCTGGTGGCCGACGAGATGCGCCGCCGCCAGGTGGGCGACGTCGTGACCTACGTCGTCAACCGGAACATCAACTTCACCAACGTCTGCATCAAGCACTGCACCTTCTGCGCCTTCAGCCGCGACCACCGCGAGGAGGAGGGGTACTTTCTCCCCATGGACGAGGTCGTGCGGCGGGCCATCGAGGCCTGGGAGATGGGCGCCTCGGAGGTGTGCCTCCAGGCCGGGCTGCCGCCGAAGCTCGATGGCGGCTACTACGTGGATCTCTGCCGGGCCATCAAGGCCGCCGTGCCCGAGCTGCACCTGCACGCCTTCTCACCCGAGGAGATCCTGTACGGCGCCACGCGCTCCGGGGTGTCGATCCCGGCGTTCCTGCGCGCGCTGCGCGAGGCGGGGCTCGGGACGCTGCCCGGCACCTCCGCGGAGATCCTCGACCAGGAGATCCGCGACGTCATTGCCCGGGGCCGCATCACGGTCTCGCAGTGGATCGAGGTCATCACTGCCGCGCACGCCGAGGGGATCCGGACGACCTGCACCATCATGTACGGGCACATCGAGCGGCCCGAGCACTGGGTGCGCCACATGGATCTCCTGCGCCGCATCCAGAAGGACACGGGGGGCTTCACCGAGTTCGTCCCGCTGTCCCTGATCCATCAGGAGTCGCCGATGTACCGGCGCGGGCTCGTGCCCGGCGTGCGTCAGGGCGCCACGGGCCTGGAGGTCGTGCGCATGCACGCGCTGGCGCGGCTCCTGCTCGGGCCCACCATCCGCAACATCCAGTGCTCGTGGGTGAAGGAGGGGCCGAAGCTCGCGCAGCACCTGCTCGCGTGCGGGGCCAACGACCTGGGCGGCACGCTCATCAACGAATCCATCTCGACCTCGGCGGGCGCCGGCTGGGGCCAGCTGGTCCCGCCCGCGGAGCTGAGGCGCCTGGCGCGGGACGCCGGCCGCGTGCCGGCGCGCCGCAGCACGGAGTACGCGCTGCTGCGAGTGTACGAGCGCGAGGAGGAGGATGACGACTCTCCTCTCGACCACGTGGAGAACGCCGAGGCCCGTTTCGGCTCCTACCGCCGGCTCACGGCCTCGGGCGAGTTCCGCTTCGTCCATCCCACCCACACGCCGACCTCCGCGGCGTAGCGCGCGGCATGACGAGCGGAAGCGTGACGCAATTGCCCCGTTGTGGAGGCGAGGTCGCTTGAGTACAATGCGGTTCTGGTTTTGAGGCCCGTGACCCTCGTGCATTGGCTGCGTCGTTCACCTCGAAGCTCTCGACGGAGGCGCCCACATGGCAAAGTCCCTGACCAAGTCCTCGATCATCGCCCACCTCGCGCAGAAAACCAGTCTCTCCAGGAAACAGGTCGTTGACGTGATGGATCAGCTCCTGGCGCTGGCCACGAAGGAAGCGAAGAACATCTTCATCGTTCCCGGCTTCGGCCGCCTGGTGCTCGCGAACCGCAAGGCGCGCATGGGCCGCAACCCGCAGACCGGCGAGCCCATCAAGATCCCCGCGAAGCGCGTCGTGAAGTTCCGGCTCGCCAAGGGCCTGAAGGACGCGGTGCTTGGCAAGAAGTAGACCCTGGGAGGGGCTCGCCTACCGACCGCTCGCCTCTCCCGGCACGGATGCCCGGGAGCTGTTCGCGTTCGCCGGCGCGTGGGCACCGCCCGCACCGGCCGTGGACATGGGCTGGGGCGCCTGGGACGGGCCGCAGGTGGTCGCGGCCCTCCTGCTGGAGCGAGCCGGCGCCTCGGCCATGTTCCACGGACCGGTGGTGGTAGCGCCCCCGTCCTTCGAGCCTGACGACGCCCTCGAGGTTGCCGCGCGGCTCTGCGCCGACGGGCTCGCGGACGCGACCGCTCAGGGAGTCGAGACCGTCTTCACCCGCCCCCAGGGATTCGACCGCGCGTGGATCCGCGCGGGCTTCATCCCGGTCCCCGAGGCCTCGCTCCCCGAGGGGCTGCGGGGGCGGCCGGGGCTCGGGCTCTTCGCCTGGCGGGGAGGCACCGCCCTCTGGAGCGCCGCGGGACGCGGCGCCGCGCAGCACCCACACCACCGCTAGCATGAAGATCGCTGCGCTGGCCGGCGGAACGGGCGCCGCCAAGCTCCTGCGCGGGCTCGCGCGCCTCGTGGACCCCGGGGACCTGACGATCATCGGCAACACCGGGGACGATCTGGATCTGTGGGGGCTGCATGTCTCCCCCGATCTCGACACGGTCTGCTACACGCTGGCTGGCATCGTGGATGCCATCAAGGGCTGGGGCCTCGGCGACGAGAGCTTCCACGCCCTCGACGCCATGCAGCGCTTCGGCGAGCCCACGTGGTTCAATCTCGGCGATCGCGACCTCGCCACCCACCTCCACCGCACCGGCCTCCTGCGGCAGGGCCAGACGCTCACGCAGGTCACCGCATCCGTGGCGGCCGGTCTCGGTGTCGCGCAGCGCGTGCTGCCCATGTCCAACCAGCCGGTGCGCACGAGCGTCCTCGGGCCGGATGGGTGGCTCGATTTCCAGGAGTACTTCGTGCGCGAGAAGGCGCGGATCGCCGTGCGCGCCGTCCGCTACGAGGGCGCGGAGTCGGCGAGGCCAGCGCCCGGGGTCGTGGAGGCGATCCTCGAGGCGCGCGCGGTCATCGTCTGCCCCTCGAACCCCATCACCTCCGTCGGGCCCATCCTGGCCGTGCCGGGCATCGCCCGGGCGCTCGGCGAGAGCCGCGCCACGGCGCTCGCCATCAGCCCCATCGTCGGCGGCGAGGCCGTGTCGGGACCGGCGGGGCGCCTCATGGCAGCATGCGGGCTGCCGGTCTCGGCGGTCGGAGTCGCCCAGGTCTACGCCCCGTGGCTCGACACGATCGTCCTGGATGAGCGCGACGCGGGGCTCGCGGCGGAGCTGGCGGCGCTCGGCGTCTCCGCCGTCACCACCGACACAGTGATGACGAGCCCGGAGAAGGAGATCGCCCTGGCCCGCCGCATCCTCGACGCGCTCCGATGACCATTCCGATTCTGGTCGCCGTCCCAGTGAAAGATCTCGACAACGCCAAGCAGCGGCTGATGCCGATCCTCACGCCCGATGAGCGGCGAGCCCTCGCCGCAGCCATGCTCGAGGATGTGCTGACGGCCCTCGCCGCGGCGGCGCTCGACCCCGTCTGCGTCGTGACGAAGGACGCGGCCGTGATCGCGCTGGCCGGCCGTCACGGCGTCCGGTGCCTGACCGAGACCGCGAACCGGGGACACACCGAGGCCGTGGCGCTCGCCCAGCGGGAGGCCGTGCGGCTGGGCCTGCGGCGCTTCCTCACCATCCCGGGCGATGTCCCATGCGTCACCGCCGTCGAGATCGACCGCCTGTGCGCGGCGCTCGACGCCGGGCCCGGCGTCGCCTTCGTGCCGTCGCTCTCTGGTTTCGGTACCAACGCCGCGCTGCTCTCACCCCCCGACGCCATGTCGCTCACGTTCGGGGAGCCCTCCCTCGGCAATCACCTGGAGGCGGCGCGGGGGCGCGGGCTCACACCCGCCGTGCTGCCCTTGCCGGGGCTTGGCCTCGACATCGACGCCCCGGAGGACCTGAGGCTCCTGCTGGAGCGAGGTCCCGGGACGCGCAGCGGAGCGCTCCTCCGCCGTTGGGACCTCCCCCATCGCCTCGCGAGCCTCGGCTAGTGCGCCTCCACCGAGTTCGGCCAAGAGCGTACGGGCAACCGCACCGTGCCGGGCCAAATGACGAGCCAGACGAGGCCCCGCAGGGCGAGCCGAAGCCGCAGGCAAGGCGAACGGGAGGGAACACTCGGGCGAGCGGAGCGAGCCCACGCCGGCCGGAGGCGTACGTGGGTGTACGTCGAGGACCGGCGCCGACCGAGAACGTGGTTCGGCGAGCCGGAGCCGAAGGCGAGGCGAGCGGACACGGAGATCCCCCGAGCGGAGCGAGGAGGCGAGCCGGAGCCGAAGGCGAGGCGAGCATACCTGGGGATCGGGCGAGCGTGTGCGAGCCAGGGCGAAGTCAGTTGGCCCGGCACTGACCGTGGT
>JACOVB010000095.1 GCA_016177555.1 Candidatus Rokuibacteriota bacterium | reverse complement strand
CATCTGCACCGTGATCTATCTGGCGGAGCGCATGGGCCGTCCCGTGCTCATCGAGGGGCCGGCCGGTGTCGGCAAGACCGAGCTCGCCAAGACCCTGGCCGAGATCACCGGGCGCCGCCTGATCCGTCTCCAGTGCTACGAGGGGCTCGACGAGGGCAAGGCGCTCTATGAGTGGAAGGACGCCAAGCAGCTCCTCTACACCCAGATCCTCAAGGAGCGGATCGGCGAGCTGATCGCGGATGCCCCGTCGCTGCCGGATGCGGTAGCCCGGATCTCGGGTCAGGACGATGCCTTCTTGCGCGCGAGCTGTCCGACGGCCTGAAGCGCCGGTGCCTGCACCTGTTCATCGACTTCCCGCCGCCGGACGAGGAGCTGGAGATCATCCGGCTGAAGGTGCCGGAGATCCCGGACCGGCTGGCCCGCGCCGTGGTGTCCGTCGTGAACAAGATCCGCGTGCTCGAGCTGCGCAAGGCGCCATCCGTCTCCGAGAGCCTCGACTGGGCCCGCTCGCTGGTCATCCTGAACGCCGACGCCATGGACCGCGAGCTCGTCGAGTCCACCCTCACGATGCTCGTCAAGCACGAGAAGGATCTGGAGCGGGTCAGGGGCGCCCTCGACAAGGTGCTCGCCGACCTCCCCTAGATGGACTTCGGCACGCTCACCGAGTTCAGGGAGCTGTGGTTCCCCTCGCCGCGGATCCGGCTGCCCGAGCTGGGGCCGACGGGGCCGGTGTTCATCGAGGGCGGGCGCTGCATCTCGGGGGCCCTCGGTGAGTACACCAAGTTCTGGATCTGGGCCGCGGGGCGCTGGCACTTCTACTACGTCCAGCCCGAGCCGCGCGATTTCTTCGCTGCGGCCATGCCCGAGGCCGTCCCGCACCTGCTGCACCCCGGGGAGATGACGGTGGAGACCGTGCGCCAGGGGCGCTCCTACAAGGTGGTGCTGGGGCTCCGGTGCGCCGAGGGGCCGGTGCGCGTCCTGCATCTCGTCGGCGATGCGCCCGATGTGACCCGGGCCGTGGAGCAGGAGGAAGAGATCCCCTCCGGGCCGCTCGGCTGGAAGCTCGAGGTCACGCACCTGATCGCGCGGGGCTCCTTCCACGGACTGCTCCGCCTCGAGGATGGCCGCCTCTGCCCGATCTCGCGTGACGGCAACGAGGACGTGTTCAAGTCCTCCTGGGTCACCTTCTCCCGATAAATGGACCAGAGGATTCTCGAGTTCATCGGTGACCTGCGGCGGGCCGAGCTCCGCATCTCGCCCAGCGAGGCGCTCGACGCCCTCGCGGCCTCGGCGGAGATCGGGCTCGAGGACCGCGACACCTTCAGGACCGCGCTGGCGACGACCCTCGTGAAGGAGTCGCGCGACCTCCCGACCTTCGATCGCCTCTTCGACCTGTACTTTCTCGACCTCGAGGCCCTCGGCACCGGGCTCAAGAAGGCGCTGGGGCCCGAGGACCCCCGCATGCGCGAGCTCCTGGACCGTCTGGCGGCCGAGGACGGGCTCCAGATGGACGAGATGACCGAGCTCATGCTGCGCGGCGAGGGCGCCGACATGGAGATGGCGATCCGCCAGGGTGGCGAGGGTACCGGCCTCGAGCGGCTCATGTACTTCCTGCAGATCGGCTATTTCTCGCGCCGCATCTACGACAAGTTCGATTGGGACGCCATCGAGCGCGACCTCTCGCGCATCATGCGCCTCCTGGAGGCGCGTGGGCTCGACCCGGGGCAGCTCGCCCGCATCCGCAACTACCTGGACCTGCGGCTCGAGGCGTTCCGGCGCATGATCCGGCAGCACGTGGAGCGCGAGCTCGAGCGCCGCGCCTACCGCCAGGGCGAGAAGCTCACGCGGGAGGTCTTGTCGGACAAGCCCCTCTTCGCGCTCTCCCCCGACGAGGTCGCGCAGATGAAAGCCGTCGTCGCGCGGCTCGCGCGCAGGATCAAGGACGCCCTCGCCCTGCGCCAGCGCCAGGAGGAGAAGGGGCGCCTGGACTCCCGGCGGACCATCCGGCAGAGTCTTCAGTACGGGGGCGTGCCCATGGAGGTGCGCTTCCGGCGGCGCCACCGGGAGAAGCCCAAGCTCGTCACGCTCTGCGACGTGTCGGACTCCGTCCGCAATGCGTCCAGGTTCATGCTCCAGCTCGTGTGGAGCCTGCAGGAGTGCTTCTCGCGCGTCCGCTCCTACGCCTTCGTGTCGGAGATCGCCGAGGTGACGCAGGCCTTCAACACCTACACCGTGGACAAGGCCATCGAGTGGGCGCTCAAGTCCTCCTCCGTGGACTACCACTGCCGCTCGGACTTCGGCTACGCCTTCAGCCGCTTCTGCCGGACGGAGCTGGAGTCGCTGGACCGCAAGACGACGGTGCTCGTCCTGGGAGATGCGCGCAACAACTACAACGACCCGCAGGCGTGGGCCGTGCGCCAGATCCGCGAGCGGGTGTAGGGGATCATCTGGCTCAACCCGGAGGGGCAGTGGGGCTGGGGCATCGGTGACAGCGTCATGCCGCTCTACTCCCCATCCTGCGACATCGTGAAGGAGTGCCGCACCGTGGGGCAG
>JACOVB010000094.1 GCA_016177555.1 Candidatus Rokuibacteriota bacterium | reverse complement strand
GCAGCCGGGCCTGGGTTCACCGCGTGAGCCGGAGGGATCCGGCCCACGTCGTCATCGCCTGGAACAGGCGGGACCGGGCGGTCTTCGACCTGTACCGGGTGCACCTCGACACGCGCGAGCCGGTGCTGATCGCCGAGAACCCCGGCGACGTCCTCGACTGGCTCACCGACGCGGACAGCCGCCCTCGCGCGCGGGTCCGCCGGATCGGCGCCGAGGCGCGCGCGCTCGAGGTCCTGCGCGAGGGCGGCTGGGTCGAGCTCCAGCGCCTGGACCTCGAGGAGTTCAACCTCCGGATGCTCGACGTCACGCCGGACGACCGCGGGCTCTGGCTCCTGTCCAGCCGTGGGCGCGACCGGCTCTCGCTCGTCCGCGTCGATCTCGCGACCGGGGCGGAGTCGCTCGTCCACGAGGATCCTCGGCTCGACCTCGAGTGGACGATCATGAGCGCGCGGACGCACACCCCCCTCGCCGTCGTGACGTACCCCGGCCGCCAGGCGATCCACTTCTTCGACCCGTCGTTGCAGGCGGATCTCGAGCCCCTCCGGCGCGAGATCCCGACGGGCGTCCACATCCTCAGCTTCGATGATGCCGAGCGCTTCGTGACCGTCGAGGTCTTCACCGAGAAAGGCTTCGAGAACTATCTCGTGGACCGGCAGACGAAGGCGCGCACCCTTCTCGGCCGCTCGCAGATGGTCCAGTTCGCGGAGGCCCTCGCCACGACCGAGCCGATCGGGCTCCCCACCCGCGACGGCCTGTCCCTGCACGGCTACCTCACGCGCCCCCCCGGCTTCGCGGGCCCGGGCCCGGTGGTGCTGCTCGTCCACGGCGGCCACTGGGCCCGCGATTACTGGGGCTACAGCAGCCTCGTCCAGTTCCTCGCCAACCGCGGCTACGCGGTGCTCCAGGTGAACTACCGGGGCTCGACCGGGTACGGCCGGGCGTTCCGCGAGCTCGCGGTCGGCGAGTACGCCGGCAAGATGCATGATGACCTGATCGACGCAGTGCGGTGGGCGGTCAGCACGGGCGTCGCCGACCCCGCGCGGGTGGCGATCTACGGCGGCAGCTACGGCGGCTACGCGAGCCTCGTGGGCATGACCTTCACGCCGCAGCAGTTCGCCTGCGGCGTCGCGATCGTGGGCATATCCACGGCGCCCGGGACGTCCGCGTCAACGTCCGCGAGTCCGAGCAGATGGTCGCCGCGCTCCAGCAGGCCGGCAAGGAGGTGCGCTTCGTCGTCTTCCCCGACGAAGGCCACAGCCGGAGCTACGGCAACTGGCGGAACGCGATCCGGCACTACACGGAGGTCGAGGACTTCCTCGCCCGCTGCCTCGGCGGGCGGAGAACGCCGTGAGGGTCGCACTCGGACACTCTCGCCTTCCCTGGGCTCTTGCCGCGCAGCCGGAACGGCGGCATGCTACCGGGGGCATGGCCGACCCCGGGGCGAGAACGCCGGTCACGGACAGGCTCGAGCGGTGGCTGCGCGAGTCCGGGGTGGACTTCGCCATCTTCGAGCACGCGCCGGTGCACACCAGCGAGGAGGCCTCCCGCGCCCGGGGCACGCCGCTCGAGGAGGGCGCCAAGGCGCTCGTGGTGCGCGCGGACGATCGCTACGTGCAGGTCGTCCTGCCCGCGCACCTCAAGGCCGACAATGCGCAGCTCCGCATCATCCTCGGCACCCGAAAGCTCCGCTTCGCGACGCCGGAGGAGCTCTCCGCCCTGACCGGCTGCGCCCCCGGCGCGGTGCCGCCCTTCGGCAACCTGTTCGGCCTGCCCGTGCTCGTCGACGAGGCGCTCTGCCGGAACGAGCGGGTGGCGTTCAACGCGGGAAGCAACTCCGTCTCGATCACCATGCGCCGTGAGGACCTCGTGCGGATCTCCGGCGCCACCGTGTGCCGGTTCGCGCGACCCAGCACCTAGGCAGGCTGCTGAAAGAGGCCCATCTGCGGAGGTACGGCGCCCTCGGCCGCACGCTCAACGTACAGCGAGTACGCCTCGCGTGCGACCGTCGGGCGCCGCCTCGCATCTGAACCTCTTTGAGCCGCCTGCAGGGTTTTCCCGCAATAGCGAAGCGGCCATGACCGGGAAGGAGACGGGGCCATGAAGGTGGCGACCTGGCGGGGCGGCGACCGCTTCACGATCGACGAGGTGCCCGATCCCGCGCCGGGGGCGAGGCAGGTGGTCGTCGATGTCGAGGCCGCCGGCATCTGCGGCACCGACGTCCATACCGTCCAGGGCCTCTTCGCTCGCCCGGCGCCCTTCGTCCTCGGCCACGAGTACAGCGGCGTGGTACGAGAGACGGGCCGGGGCGTGAACCCCCGCCTCGTCGGGCGCCGGGTGGCCTGCGAGCCCTCGTACGGGTGCGGCCGGTGCGATCCCTGCCGCCTCGGGCGCGTCAGCCAGTGCGCGCAGTGCGTCCGTGTCGGCGGCTTCGCCGAGCGCGCCCTGCTGCCCGCCGGCTGCGTCCACCCGCTGCCCCGAGGGCTCGACCCCGTCACTGCCGCAATGGCCGAGCCGGCCGCCTGCTGTCTGGCCGGCCTCGAGGCGTTCCGCATGCCGCCCGAGGCCACCGTGCTCGTCATCGGAGGAGGCCTCATGGGGCTCCTCACCATGGTGCTGGCCCGACGGCGCGGGGCGCGGCGCCTCGTCCTCTCCGACCCCGTCGAGGAGCGCCGCCGGGTGGCCCGGCGGCTCGGGGCTCACGCCGTCGTGGACCCCGCGAGGGAGGACCTGCGCGACCGGCTGATGGCACTGACGCGCGGGCGCGGCGCGGACGTCGTCTGCGAGGCCGTCGGCAGGCCGGAGCTCGTGGCCCAATCGGTGGCCCTGACCAGATTCGCCGGCATCGTGAACCTGGTGGGCGTGAGCCCCCGGGAAAGTCGCCTCCCGCTGGATCTCTTCGACGCCCAGTACCGTGAGATCAGGATCGGCGGCGTGTTCGGCCGCGGCACCGCCTTCCGTCGCGCCCTCGCGCTCTTGCCGTCACTGGGCGTCGAGCGGCTCGTGACCGCGCGCTTCCCGCTCGACTGCATCGCCGAGGCCTTCGCCCACGCCGCGGCCGGGAAGGGCATCAAGACCGTCATCACGCCAGCCGGCTCACGCCCCTGACCGCCGAAGTACCGGCCGGGCGCAGGCCGCCTCGACGATCGCCACGTTGGCCGCGGCCTCGTCGCCCGTCGCGCCCACCCCCCGCTGCCCGCGCACCGCGCGCACGAAGTCCGCGACCAGGGCCGCGTACGGCGCCAGCGCTGCCGGTGCCGCGAAAGTCCCTCCCCCGGCGGCGGAGGTCTGGAGCGTGGCCGCCCCGGTGAACGTGTCATCGGCGCGAATCCAGCCGGCGCTGCCGTAGATCTCGACGCGGCTTCCGGGGCTGGCGCTGGCCGCGCTGGTCTCGACGATGCCGATGCCCTGGCCCCCCAGGGCGAGGAGCAGCGCGGCCGTGTCCTCGGTCTCCACCGCGAAGCGCTGCGCGGCGAGCGCGGCGCCGACCAGGCTGGCCTCGGGCCCGCCCAGCCACAGCATGAGATCGATCAGATGAGAGCCGAGATCGTTGATGACCCAGCCCCCGCTCTCCACCGCCGACCGCCGCCACGACGGCGGGCCGGAGGCGTCCTGGTCGCCATAGTAGGGATAGCGCCAGAAGCGGTGGATGCGAAAGAGGCCGATGTCGCCGACGGCGCCCGCCCCCAGCAGGTCCCGCAGCCGGAGATGCGCGGGACGGAAGCGATGCTGGTACCCCACCCTCAGCGTCACGCGGGCCTCGTGCGCGGCGCCGATGGCGACCGCGGCGTCCCGACCGGTCGTGGCCAGCGGCTTCTCGGCGAGGATGTGCTTGCCGGCCGCCGCGCAGCGGGCGATGTGGGTAGCGTGCAGGAAGTTGGGCGAGCAGATCCAGACGGCGTCGACCTCCGGGTCGCCGAGCATGTCATCCAGGGAGCCGTACACGCGGGGCAGCTCGTGGCGGGCCGCGAACTCGGCGCTGCGCTCCGGACGGCTCCCCACCGCA
>JACOVB010000008.1 GCA_016177555.1 Candidatus Rokuibacteriota bacterium | reverse complement strand
GTGCTGGTGCCGTCCCTCCCCGCGGGGCTCGCACTGGCCGTCGCGCTCTAGGGCGGGGTGCAGCTCGGCGTCCTGCCCGCGCCCTTCCTCGATCTGGCACAGGCCGCCTTGATTCCCCTGCTTCGCTAGTGCCGGGCCGGCACCAGGCCATGAGCCCGCGGTTTCCGTACCGGGGCTGGCTCTTCGACCTGGACGGCACGGTCTATCTCGGCGAGCGGCTCATCCCCGGGGCGGCGGAGGCCATCGCCGCGCTGCGCCAGGCCGGCCGGCGCGTCGCCTGCCTGTCCAACAAACCGCTCCAGACCCGCGCCGACTACGCCGCCAAGCTCTCCCGCCTGGGCGTGCCGGCGGCGGCCGACGACGTGATCAACTCCTCGCTGGTGCTCGCCCGCCACCTCCACGGGCTCGATCCGGGGGCGCCCGTGTTTGTCATCGGCGAGCCGCCGATGATTGCCGAGATGCGGGCGCACGGCTTCGAGGTGCGGGAGGACGAGCGCGTGCGCTGGGTGGTGATCGCCTTCGACCGCACGTTCACCTACGCCAAGCTCAACACGGCGCTCCAGGCGGTGAAGCAGGGCGCCCGCCTCATCGCCACCAACCCCGACCGCACCTGCCCCGTCGAGGGCGGGGAGATCCCGGACTGCGCGGGCATGATCGCCGCGGTGGAGGCGGTGACCGGCCGCACGGTCGAGGCCATCGTCGGCAAGCCGTCGCCCATCATCCTCGAGGTGGCGCTCCGCGCCCTCGGGTTGCCGGCGGCCGAGGCGGTGATCGTCGGCGACCGGATCGAGACTGACATCACCATGGGCAAGCGGCTCGGGCTGGCGACGATCCTCGTGCTGAGCGGGATCACCCGCGCGGACGACCCTCGAATCGCCGCGCTCGCTCCCGACCACGTGATACGATCGATCGCGGAGCTGCTCGAGAGACCATGAACAGGCTGGCGGGGCTCGACGGCATGGCCTTCGACGCCGTGGTGATCGGCGGCGGCATGGCGGGGGCCGGCGTCGCCCGCGACCTGGCCCTCCGCGGGGCCTCGGTGGCCCTCTTCGAGAAGGGCGACTTCTCCTCCGGCACCACCTCCAAGTCCTCCAAGCTGATCCACGGCGGCCTCCGCTACCTCGAGCTGGGGGACTTCAAGCTTGTCCGCGAGTCGCTGCGCGAGAAGAAGACGCTCGAGCGCCTCGCCCCGCACCTGGTGCGGCCGCTGCCCTTCCTCGTCCCGATCTACCGCGGGAGCACGCGCGGGCTGATCCGGGTGCGGATCGGCATGTGGCTCTACGACCTCCTGACGCCGGGCAAGCGCACGGAGCGCTCCCGGGTCATCCGACCGGTGGACACGCTGGCGCTGGAGCCCTCGATCCGCGCCGACGGCCTCCGCGGCGCGGGCTACTACTTCGACGACTTGCTCCTCTTCCCCGAGCGGATGTGCCTGGAGAACGCGCTCTCCGCCGCGCGGCACGGCGCGCGGGTGCACAACTATTGCCAGGTCGAGGAGATGGTCCGCGGCGGGCGCGGCGTGGAGGCGGTCCGCGTGCGGGACCTGCTGTCGGGGCAGGTGCACACGGTGCGCGGCTCCACGATCATCAACTGCGCCGGGCCCTGGGTGGACCGCGTCCGGCAGATGGGCGGGGTGGCCGAGGGGGCGCCCCGCATCCTGCGCATGACGAAGGGCATCCACTGCCTCCTGCCGCGGATGACGGACCGGGCGATCTATCTCTCCGGCGAGGACGAGCGGATGATCTTCGTGGTCCCCTGGCGCGAGTTCACCCTCGTGGGCACGACGGACACCGACTTCCAGGGCGATCCGGACCGGCTCTGGGCCACCCGCGACGAGGTGACCTACCTGCTGGCGACGACGGCGCGCGCATTGCCGGACCCGCGCGTGGCCTTCGACCGTGTCGTCTACACCTATGCCGGCGTGCGTCCGCTGTCGTGGGAGGAGGGTGTGCCCGAGTCGAAGGTGTCACGGGAGCACCGGGTCGTCATGGAAGGCCCGGAGGGCCGCTTCCTGTCGGTCACGGGGACCAAGCTCACCTGCTTCCGGAGCCTCGCCGAGGAGGTGGGCGACCTCGTGATGGCGCGCCTTGGCCGCTCGCAGCCGTCCCGGTCGGCCGCCCTCACGCTGGATGGGTCGGACGAGGAGGCCGCCACGCTCGAGGCGCGCGTGTCGATGGACGTCTCGGAGGAGATGGCGGCCAGCGGGCTCTCGCGCGAGACGCTCGAGGTCCTCGTCGAGACGTACGGCCGGGGCTACGGCCGCGTCATCGAGCTGGCCCGGAAGCTGCCCGACGGGACGGAGCGGCTCTGCCCCCGGAACCCCGAGATCGTGGCCCAGCTCCACCAGGCCGTGCGCGAGGAGATGGCCGTGTCCCTCCAGGACGTGCTGCTCCGCCGCACGGGCATCGGGCTCAGCCTGTGCCAGGGGCTCGACTGCGCGGAGGCTGTCGGCTCCCGCATGGCGGAGCTGTGCGGCTGGTCGCCCCGGCGGCTGGACGCGGAGCTTGCCGCCTATCGCCAGCATGTGGACCGGAGCCATCGGTTCCGGACCCAGTAGGCGCCCGGCGCCGTGACGGACGCGCGATCTTTCGTGCTATATTCGGGGCCGCCCGAACCCGGGTGAGAGGCCTATCCGTCACGGAGAGCCACCCACGACGACCCACCCCATGACGATCGGAGGACACCCATGCGGCGGACAGTGAACGTCTTCGCCCCGGCCCTCGCGGCGCTGGCCCTGCTCGCGGCGTCGCTCTCGGCCCCGGCCCCCGCGCTGGCCAAGACCGAGATCCACTTCTGGCACGCGATGGGCGGGCAGCTCGGCGAGACCGTGAGCGAGCTCGTCAGGCAGTTCAATCAGAGCCAGGGGGAGTACGAGGTCAAGGCCTTGAACAAGGGCACGTACCCCGAGGTGCTCACGGCGGCCATCGCCGCCTACCGGCAGAAGAACCCGCCCCACATCGTGCAGTTCTTCGACGTGGGGACCCAGACCATGCTGTCGTCCGGAGCGATCTATCCCGTGTTCCAGCTCATGAAGGAGCACGAGATCGCCGTCAACTGGGGGGACTTCATCAAGCCGGTGACCGGCTACTACTCCAAGGACGGCAACCTCTACTCCATGCCCTTCAACTCCTCGAGCCCGATCCTCTACTACAACAAGGATGCCTTCAAG
>JACOVB010000102.1 GCA_016177555.1 Candidatus Rokuibacteriota bacterium | reverse complement strand
GAGCATGAGCGTTACCGGCCCGTCCGCCACGGCGTCGGCCGAGCGCGGCGCATTGCGGAAGAGCGCGAGCTCGCCGAGCAGGTCGCCCTTGCCGATGACCCGGAGCACCCGGTGCTCCTCGCCGAAGCGCCGCCGGATCTCCACCTTGCCCTCGTGCACCATGAAGGCCTCGCCGTTGGCGCTGTCCCCCTCGCGGAAGATGAAGTCCCCGGGCTTGAACGTCCTGGTTGGCACATCCCCGATCTGACGGCTCATGCCTTGCCCTCGTGGTATAGAATAGCCCGCAGTGGCCCCCATGGTACGCCGATTCGCCCTCCTCGCGACAGTCATCCTGACCCTCGCGCCCGGCGCGCCCGGACCGCTGAGCGCCCAGACGAGCGTCACGGTGCAGGAGGCGCTGCTGCGCGCCAAGCCCGCCGTCGTGCTCGTGATCGCCGAGGTGTCCGCGGAGGTCACGCTCAACTGCGGCGGCGGCCCCACCACCGTGACGCCGCCGGTGTTCCGCGAGACCGGCACCGGGTGGTTCGTGGACGGCCGGGGGTGGATCATCACCAACGGGCATGTGGTGCAGCCCGCGCACACGCCGCCCCGCTGGCTCGTGAATCAGCAGGCCCAGCGTGCGGTGACGACGGCATGCCTGGCGAAGGTGCTGCAGCGCCAGGGCCTCACCCCGGGCGAGCGTCCCGATGTCGAGGACGCGGTGAAGCGCCGGCTGCTGGACGCAGTCCTGCCGACGACGAAGGTGAAGCTCAACCCGCAGGTGTCGGTGGTCATCTCGAGCGGCGCGCGCTTCAAGGCCGAGGTGAAGAAGTACAGCCCGCCGGTGAGCAACGAGCCCGGCGTCATGTCCGGACGGGATCTGGCGCTCCTCCTGATCCCCGGCGCGGAGTTCCCCGTGCTTCCCCTGGCCGACTCCAAGGTCGGGCGGATCGGCGACCCCATCCACATTCTCGGCTTCCCCGGGGTGGTGCTCTCCCACGAGCTCCTGAACAAGTCGGCCAGCGTCGAGGCCTCGGTGACCAACGGCGCCGTGTCCGGGTTCAAGCAGGACGTGACCAACCAGCCCGTGATCCAGACCGACGCGCCCGCGGCCTGGGGCAACTCGGGCGGGCCCGCGGTGGACCAGAAGGGCGCCGTGCTGGGCGTGCTCACCTTCGTGTCGCTGGCGCCGGGGCCGGAGGGCTCCATCGTCCAGGGCTTCAACTTCGTCATCCCCTCGGACGCGGTCCGCGAGTTCGTCAAGGGGACCGAGGTGAAGATCGAGGGAAAGAGCAAGTTCACGGAAGCCTGGTTCAGGGGGCTCCGGGAGTTCTTCAGCGAGGACTGGAAGGCCGCCGCGCGGCACTTCGAGGCGGCGGACAAGCTGGTGCCGAACCTGCCCGACGTCAAGCGGGTCCTGGGAGAGGCGCGCGAGAACATCAAGAACCCGCCGCCGCGGCCCTTCCCGTGGTTCTGGGTGGCGGTGGGGGTCACCCTGCTGAGCGGGGCCGGCTATGGCGGCCAGTTCGGGCTGCGCTGGCACAGGAACCGCTACCGGATCCAGCCCTCGGAGGTGATCCGGATGCTGGAGGCGGGCAAGGCGCCCATCGTGCTGGACGTGCGCAGGACGGAGGTGTACGAGGCCCTGCCGCTCAAGATCCCGAACTCGGTGCGGCTCGCTCCCGAGGAATTGGCGAGCGGCGTGAGCGGGCTCGAGCTCGACACCAACCGCCCGGTGGTCGCCTACTGTACCTGACACGACGAGGCCACGAGCGCCCGTGTGGCGCGCGATCTCAGGAAGCTCGGGTTCAAGGACGTCCGCATCCTCAAGGGCGGCCTCGGGGCCTGGACCAACGCGGGGCTTCCCATCGAGACCCGCTCAGACATCTCCGCCGTGGGGCTCGAGCTCTACAAGGCGCTCGCCGGCGGCAACGTCTGAGGGCGGGCCGGAAACGAAAGCGGGGAGGCCCGTTCCCGAGCCTCCCCGAAGCATCCCCCCGAAACGCCCAACGGCGTTTGGGGCCCACTACGTCATGCCGGGCCCCGCAGGGCGACCGGCGGCGGGCTAAAAAGCCCGTCCTCAGGTAGTTGGGTTTTCCTGGCGACCCGAGCTTCCGCCTCTCCCAGCCGTCGCGCAAGCCCCCAGTGGCCTCGGTGCGTCAGCCTCGCTGCGTCAACGGGCTACGAGCAGCCGGTCGTCGTGCCGCAGGTGATGCACTTGAGGCAGGTGCCGTTCCGGACCATCGTGAACTGGCCGCAGTCCCCGCAGGGATCGCCCTCGTAGCCCTTGAGGCGCGCCTGCGCGGCGGACGTCATCGGGCGGGGCTCTGCCACGGCGCCGCTACCGCCGCTCACGGGAGAGGCTGCCCGGGCTGTGGCCGGCGGCGGGGCGGGGCGCGCGCCGGGGCTTGCGGGCTGGGCGACCGGCGGCGCGAGGGGCGGCAGCGCCACCGGGCCCTGGCCGGCCTTGCTCCCCATCGCGTCGCCGCGCAGGTCCTCCTCGGCCACGTGCGAGAGATCGGTGCGCCCGAGG
>JACOVB010000101.1 GCA_016177555.1 Candidatus Rokuibacteriota bacterium | reverse complement strand
CGGCTCGCAGGATGGCGTCGAGCGCCTCGCGGTGGCGCCAGTCGCTCCCGTCGGGGGGGCGCGAGAAGACCACGGGGCCCAGCAGCGGCGTGACGGAGGGAGGCGGCGGCACCGCGAAGGCGGCAGACGCGACCTGCAGGACCCCGAGAACGAGGCAGCTCCAGGTGATCGCGCGCCGCCACAACGGGGCGAGCTGCGCGAGCCCCGCCGCGGCCGCCAGCGCAGCGGCGGGGAGCAGCGGCAACGTGTAGCGCAGGTTCTTGTTCTGGATCAGGAGGAAGATCACGAGCGGCAGAAGCGCTGACCACAGAAGCCCGCGGGCCCGCGGCATCCGACGGACCGCCCAGAGGCCCCACACCGCCAGCGGGGCCGCCAGAAGCCCGAACTGCGGCTGGAACACGCGCGGGTAATAGAGCAGCGAACCCGACGTGAGCGCCGGCGCATGCCCGGACTCGGCGGCCTGCTTGAAGGAGCGGTTCACGATCTGCATCGGCAACCCGGCGAGCCGCGGCCCGTACCACGGCAGCGAGACGGCGAGGCCGATGCCGAGCGCGAGCAGCAGTCGGCGGAGCCGCGGCCCGCGGTCCGGCGCGCGGAAGGCGAGCCACGCGCTCCAGGCGAGCGGCGGAAGCGCGTAGGCCGCGAAAGGAGGCTTGGTCAGCATCCCGAGCCCGAGCGCCGCCCCCGCGAGCACCGACCACCCGGGTCGCGAAAAGCCCTCCGCGCGGACGAGCGCATAGAGGGTGACCGCCACCATCGCCAGGAGCGGCAGGTCCAGCTGGAAGTTGGTGAGCGAGAAGACGACGAAGGGCGCCGTCCCGAGAAAGAAGGCGGCCACGAGCCCCGCCTGGGCATCCAGAAGCCGGCGCCCGACCCCGTACACGGCGAGCACACCGACCGCGAGGAATCCACACATCACCGCCTGGGCCGTGAACGGCACGATCGGAAGAACGAAGTAGAGCAGCCCCGCCGCACAGGCGACCACGGGTGGGTAGAAGCTCGACATGGCGATGATCTCTCCCACCCTGTCGTGCCCCGGGTCGGCCAGGACGCGATGGCACGCGACAGCCCGCTCGAGGTGGTTCGCGTGGTCCCACTCGGGCGGGCGGCTGTCGATCATCACCCACGCTGCCGTCACCGCGGCCAGGAAGAGGAGCAGGACTGCCAGAAGGACGCCGTCGCGCCGGCTCATTCGCGGCGCCCCGCCACCATCAACAAGGAGATCCCGACGGGCGAGGCGGTCCAGCGGAGCAGGCGGGCCTCGAGCGCGAAGCACTGGGCGAGCAGACGATTGACGGGGGCGGGCGGGCGGCTGAGATCGTGGGTATCCCGGCCCATGGCCCGGTGGAGAAGACGGACGAGGATGATCGGCGCGGCCAGGAGTGTGTTGAAGTACGTGAGGCGCTCCACGCGAAAGCCCGCTCGCTCCGCCAGGAGGCGCAAGCCCCGCGCCGTATAGCGCCGGCGGTGGCCGAGGATCTCGTCGTGGCGACTCCACAGCCACGCATACGCCGGCACCGTCACGAAGAGAAGCCCGCCGGGCACGAGCAAGGAGCGGGTGCGCGCGAGCGCTCGGCCGTCGTCGTCCAGGTGCTCCAGGACGTCGAAGAGGCAGGCCGCATCCAGAGTGCCGGCCGCCAGCGGAATGTCGTCCGGGAGCGTGCCCGACAGCACGGGGAGCCCGCGCCGGCGAGCCGCCTCGCGCAGCGCCGGATCTGCCTCGACGCCCACGACCTCGCCGAAGCGCGCCAGTCCGGTCAAAAGGCCCCCGCTTCCGCACCCGAGCTCGGCCAGGCGCAGCCGGCCCACCGGGAGCCAGCGCGCCATCTCGGCGAGAATGATGGCCTGCCGGCCGAGGAACCACCAGTGGCGCCGGTCCTCCTCGGCGTGGACGGCGACGTAGCCCGGATCCATCCGGGTCACGTCTCGGCTCCCGGCCCCGAGGCCGGGGCGGCTGCTAGCCCCGAGGGCCCGTCTGATGGCCTCGATGCGGTCACGAAGTCCCGCGCTCGCACGTCGCGCACGGCACCTGGCTCACGGGCGGCGCGCCTCCAGGAAGCGCCCGATCCGCGAGAGCGCTTCCTCGATGCGCTCGAGCGAGTTGGCGTAGCAGAAGCGCAGGTACCCTTCAGCGTTGCGCCCGAAATCGATGCCCGGCGTGAGCGCGACATGGGCCTCGCGGAGGATCTCGAACGCGAAGGCCAGCGAGTCGTCCGTGTAGCGGCGGGCATTGGCGAGGACGTAGAAGGCCCCCGTCGGCGGCGCGCCAACTCCGAGGCCGATGCGCCTGATTCCGGCCACCATGGCGCGGCGCCGCTCGTCGAACACGCGGCGCATGCGCGCGGCGTCCTCGCCCGCCTCCCTGAGGGCTGCCAGCGCCCCCCACTGGACGAATTCGTTGGTCGAGATGAAGAAGTTGCCGTGGGCGGCCGCCAGCGGGCGGATGAACTCCGTGGGCGCGATCACGTAGCCGAGCCGCCATCCGGTCATGGCATAGGCCTTGGAGAAGCCGTTCAGCACGAAGGCGTGGTCGGTGAACTCGAGGACCGAGTGCTCCGGCCCCTCGTAGGTCAGCCCGTGATAGATCTCGTCGGAGACGATCCAGGGGCCGAGGTGGGCCAGCGCCGCCATGCGCTCGGCCGAGAGCACGGTGCCCGTGGGATTGGCCGGCGAGTTGATCAGGATGGCCTTGGTGCGCTCGGTGAGCGCCTCCCGCACGATCTCCGGCTGGAGCTGGAAGCCGTCGTCCTCCTCCACGGGCACGTAGAGGGGCTCCCCGTCGGCGTACTTCACGAACTTCGGATAGCACGCGTAGTGGGGGTCCGAGAGCAGGACCCGGTCGTCCCGCTCCAGGAGCGACATGAAGAGCAGGAGCATGGCCGGGGACGTGCCGGCGGTGACCAGGATCTGGTCCGGCGACACGGTCACACCGTACCGTTCGTGGTAGTGCTCCGCGATGGCCTCCCGCAGGGGGAGGATCCCCTGCGTGTGGACGTAGCGGGTGCGGCCATCCTTGAGCGCCCTCTCCGCGGCCTCGCGGATGACCGGGGGCGTGTCGAAGTCGGGCTCGCCGTACTCGAGGTGGATGATATCGAGCCCCTGCCGCTCGAGCTCCTGGGCCTTCTGGAACACCTCCACCGCGAGGAACGGCTCGATCTCGAGGGCGCGGCGAGCGATCACGGGGCGCTCCCGTGGTCCGGAGTGAGGGCGAGCCGGAGCCGGGCGGCGACGATCTGCACCAGCATGCGCGGGCCGTCCTTCAGCACGCCCACCTTGGATCCGGGCTGATCCGTCCAGTTGATCGGAACCTCGACGATCCGGTACCCGCGGCGCCGGGCGAGCAGGAGCAACTCCACGTCGAAGCCGAACCCCTCGGTACGGAGGGGCCGGAAGAGAGCGTCCGCCACGGGCCCGCGGAACAGCTTGAACCCGCACTGGGTATCCACCACGCCCGACACGCCGAGGGCGCGGACGAGGCGGCTCCACACCTGGCCCGACAGCTTCCGGTGCGTCCGGGCCCGCACCACCACGGACGGATCGGGCAGCGCGCGCGAGCCCACCGCCAGATCAGCCCCGGCCTGGATGGCGGCTTCCAGCCGCTTGACCTCCACGATGGGCGTGGCCCCATCGGCGTCCGCCATGAGCCTGAGCGCGCCGCTCGCGACCGTCATCCCCGTGCGCACTGCGCACCCCTTCCCGCGGTTCTCGGGCAACGCATGCAACCGCACGGACGGGTGGAGACGGGATAGCTCGCGCACACAGTCCGCGGTGGCATCGCGGCTGCCGTCATCCACCACCACGACCTCGTAGGGCTGGTCGCGGCCATCGAAGTACGCCACGACCTCCTTGAGATAGGCGGGCAGGCGCATCGCCTCGTTGTAGGCCGGGATGACCACTGACCAGTCGCGCACCGCGGGCACGGGGACGGCCGCCTAGCGGGCCGGTGAAAAAGGCCCATCTGCCTCGTTGGCGCCCTTAGCCGCGCGCTCAACGTGGCTCGCTTGCGCTCGCCGGATCTCCGGATATGCTCGCTTCGCCTCCGGCTCAGCTCGCCAAGCGGAGTACGCCTCGCGTGCGGCCGTCGGACGCCGCCTCGCATCTGGACCTTCTTGAGCAGCCTGCGGGATTTTCAGCAACCTGCTAGAACCAGAACTGTGTGCCGGTGCGGCGGCGGGCCACGCCGGTCCGCTGCGCCGCCCGCATCACCTCGCGGGCGACCGCCGGGGCCACCTTCTTGTTGAACACGCTCGGGATGATGGACTCGGGCCCGAGCTCGCCCTTGCCGACGCACGAGGCGATGGCGTGGGCTGCGGCGATTTTCATCTCGTCGTTGACGCTGCGGGCGCGCGAGTCGAGGAGACCGCGGAAGAAGCCGGGAAAGCAGAGGACGTTGTTGGGCATAACCGCTTGTCGCATCAGGCCTTTTGACGATACGGCCCGGCCGCGTCCGGTGTCAATAAGATTTCCGGAAGAGTCGTTGACCCATCGCCAAGGGCCGTGATATCCCACGTACATGATCGCCCGGGTCGGCGCCCTCTGCCTCGCTCTTCTCTTCACGGCGACCTCGGCGCATGCCGAGGCTCGCCGCTGGGTGCCGACCTCCGGGAAGAGCCACGTGTGGTTCTCCGCCTCGTTCCCCCTCGGCGATTTCACCGGGCGCACGGAGGACGTGACCGGGGAGTTCCAGGCCGACCCCGCCGACCTCCGGCAGGGGGTGACCGGCACGCTCCGCGTCAGGGCGGCCACGCTCCGCACGGGCATGGATGGAAGAGACCGGGACATGCGCAAGACGCTGGACGTGGAGAGCCACCCCGAGATCCGGTTCGTCGTCCAGGCCGTCGAGCCGTCGTTCAGCTCCGTCACCGACACGGCCGACGTGCTCCTCGTCATCAAGGGGCTCTTGCTGATCCGCGGGGTAGAGCGCCCGATAACCGTTCCGGGTCGGTTGCGCTTCCGGAACGACGGGCTGTGGGTGCGGGGCGAGTCCACGCTCAGGATGACGGACTTCGGCGTCACGCCCCCGCGGAGGCTCTTCCTCGCCGTGCGGGACGAGATTGCCGTCGCGTTCGACGTCACGCTGCACCCCGCCGAGTAGCGCGGCCGCCCCGGCGGCGAGCTACGAGAGGCTCCGCCGCAGCAGAACCCGGGCGAGCGCCGCGGTGCGGATTCTGAGCGAAGGCCGGTCGCCGCCAAGACGGTGCTCGCGCCCCACACGGCGTCCGCCCCGCGCCACCGCGATCCCCACGACCGTCACTGGCGGAGTCGTGTCCGGCACATCCTCGAAGACGGTCGCGAGCCCGATCTCCACGCCGCTCCATTTCCGGACGGCCTCGGCGAGGAGCTCGGCCACTGCCCCTGCGCTCCCGAGCTCGGCCACCGCCACGCGGGCGCCGTCCGCCAGCAGCCGCGTGGTGATCTGGCCCTCGATGGTGTCGTCGTCGACGCTGAACACGATGTCGCCGAGGCGCTGCCGGATCTCGGCCTCGACGGCCTCGATCATGCGGGAGGCGTCGGCCGCATCCGCCCCCTTGGCGGCGATCCTGATGTCCACCACGGCGATCTTGTAGTACAGGTCCAGCCCTGCGGCCGCGAACTCCTTGGCGATGAAGGCCAAATTGGTGTCGACGATCCGGCCCAGCAGGAGCTCCGACCCGACGGCGATGATCTCTGCCTGCATCGCTGCCTCCGAGGCCAGCATCATACCAGACCCCCTGGGGGGGAGCCGAATAGGCCGATGAACGGGGGCGTCTACAGAATTGTGACCGGGAGAGGGGTGTCCGGGCGGGGCGGGAACGCCCAGCACCTCACGCGCGTTAAAGCTTCTCGAACGAACCCATCTGAAGCGGAATGGGGCCTAGCCCCCTCTAAATGGTTGTCGGGGCGGAACCAATTCCCCGGCGCGACCCGGGCCCCAGAGCCAGCAGGAAACGAGGCAGGCAATGACTTTTCGGGAGAGCGCAAGCTCGACAAATGCAGCGATGAACGGCACTTGGACCGCGGTGGCCGTCCCTCGTCCAAGGGCCCGCCGTACCCCCGCCCGGCCGGCCGAGGTGGACCTCGGGGTCGAGCCCGATGCCGAGGCGCCTGAGGTCACGGTGACCCAGGAGGAGACCCCCACGCTCTCCGAGGAAGCCCTCCGGCCCTCTGCACCTGAAGGGGAAGATCCGGTTCGCATCTACCTCAAGGAGATCGGCAAGGTTCCGCTGCTGACCGCCCCGCAGGAGGTGGCGCTTGGCCGGCGCATCGAAACCGGCCAGATACAGCTCCGGGGAGCCCTGGGCGACATCCCCATGGCGGTCGAGGGCCTCCTGACGCTGATGGATCGCGTTCGCCACACCGAGGTTCCCCTGGACGATGTGATCCTGCTCCCCGAGGGCGGCGAGCCCGAGCCCGAGCAGCTCAAGCCGATCGTCGCGAGCTTCGGCCGCATCCGCCGTCTGGAGCGGGAGATCCAGAGGCTCCAGGGCGCGCTCAGCGACAAGCGCCGGTCGAGCGCCACCCGGGCCAACTACAACAAGTGGATCGCCGAGAACCGCGCGGCCATCCGGAGCCTCGTAGAGAAGCTTCCCCTCAAGCCCGCGCTGGTGGACCAGATCGTCGCGGACACTCGCCGCCGCGCCGGGCAGATGCGCGACCTGCGCAGCGGCAAGGAGCTGCACGCCCTGGAGGCCCAGACGGGGCTCCGGCGGAAACCTCTCATGGCAGCGCTCTCGGAGATCGAGCAGCACGATCGGGTCGTGCGCCAGGCGAAGAAGGAGCTCATGGAGGCGAACCTCCGCCTGGTGGTCTCCGTCGCCAAGCGGTACCTCGGCAGCGAGCTGGGGCTGCTGGACCTCGTCCAGGAAGGAAACATCGGCCTGATGAAGGCCGTGGATCGCTTCCAGTATCGGCGCGGGTTCAAGTTCTCGACTTACGCCACGTGGTGGATCCGGCAGGCCATCACCCGGGCCATCGCTGACCACTCGCGCACGATCCGGATCCCGGTCCACATGGTGGAGACGCTGAACCGCATCTCGCGCGTGAACCGGATGCTCGTCAACGAGATGGGACGCGAGCCCACGCCGGAAGAGCTGGCGCGACGCACGGGAGTGCCGGCCAAGAAGGTGCGGCTGGTCCTCGAGTCCTCGCGCAGGCCGCTGTCGCTCGAGACGCCCATCGGCGAGGACTCGGATCTCGGGGACTTCCTCGAGGACAAGACAGCCGAGTCGCCCAACGAGACGCTGATCACGCAGGACCTCACGACCCAGGTGGAGCGGGCGCTGTCCACGCTCTCGCCCAAGGAAAAGGAGATCCTGCGGCTGCGCTTCGGCATCGGCGAGGAGGGGGAACATACGCTGGAGGAGGTCGGGCGGCGCTTCTCGGTGACCCGCGAGCGGATCCGCCAGATCGAGACCAAGGCGCTGCGCAAGCTGCGCCACCCGCTCCGCGGCCGCGCGCTCCGCACCTTCGTCGAGAACTGACCCCACCCACGCGCCCGGCTCGCCCCTTCGGGAGCGGGCCGGGCAGGCCTCACGCTCCTGGATCCGCGTCGCACCGGACGAGCGCCTGGCCCGTCCCCCTGAGCGGCTCAGCAGGCCCTGAAACTCAGACCGGCATCACGCCGTGCTTCTTCCAGGGGCGCTGCACCTGCTTCGTTCGCGCCATGTCCAGCGCCCGGTAGATCACCGGCCGCGTCTCGCGCGGGTCGATCACGTCTTCGATGAACGCTCCGCCCGCGGCGATGTACGGAT
>JACOVB010000100.1 GCA_016177555.1 Candidatus Rokuibacteriota bacterium | reverse complement strand
GGCCAGGATCGCACGCGTGTTCGACGTCGCGGCCGACACGGTCATCACCCGCGCGGGCGAGCCCGGCGACGAGTTCTTCCTGATCATCGACGGCACCGCGCGCGCCGACGTGTCCGCGGACAAGCACGTGCTCCTGCCCCCCGGTGAGTTCTTCGGCGAGATGAGCCTCCTGGATGGCGGGCCGCGGTCCGCCACGGTCGTCGCGCACACCCCGCTCCGCCTCCTCGTGATCAGCCGGCGGAACTTCTCCGGGCTTCTCGAGGACGTCCCCGGGCTCACCCAGAACCTCCTGGTGACGCTCTCCAGGCGCGTCCGGCAGGCGGAGGAGCGGGCGGAGCGGCTGCGGGCCGCCTCGCGTGGGGCATGAGCGACACCCGCGGCCGGCGGCGCCCCGGGGCTCATCGGTCGCCGCGCCGGTACGGCTCGATGACGTGGGCGGCGATGTGCTCCAGGCGCTGCAGGACTCTCTCGCGATCGAGGCTGAATACCGGCGCGAGCAGGTGCCGGACGCCCTGGGCCGCGAAGTCCTGGACGAGGTCCAGCGTGAGCCGATCCGTGGGCGAGGCGCTGATGACGAACGCGGCCTCGTTACGTCCGGCCCCGGCCAGCGCCTCGCGCAGGAGGCGCAGCTTCCCGGGGAGGTCGGCCAGGGACGTGGCGGCCGAGTGCCACCCATCCCCCAGCCGCGCCGCGCGGCGCATGGCGGCCGGGCTCTCGCCGCCGACCCAGATCGGCACATGCGGCTTCTGCACCGGCTTGGGGGCGAACCCGCAGTCCTCGATCTGGAAGTACGCGCCCGCGAAGCGGGGGTGCTCCTCGGTCCACAGGACCTTCATGAGCCGCAGGTACTCGTCCATGCGCCGTCCGCGGTCGTGAAACGAGGCCCCGAGGAGGGCGAACTCCTCCGCCATCCAGCCCACGCCGGCCCCGAAGATGACGCGTCCCCGGGAGAGGTGGTCGGCGCTGGCGATCTGCTTGGCGGTGACGATCGGATGCCGCATGGGCAGCACCGTGATGCTGGTGCCGAGGCGGATCGTGGTGGTGTGCGCGGCGAGGTAGCCGAGGGCGACCATGGGATCGAGCCAGTCCAGGTCCGGGTCATAGGGAAAGCGGCCGTCCCGGGAATACGGGTAGGGCGAGGCCAGGTGCCGCGGGACGATGATGTGATCGGCCAGGAACACCGAGTGGTAGCCCAGCTCCTCGGCCCGGCGCGCGAGCTGCGCCAGCGTCTCGGGCTCGGCCAGTTGTCCCACGCCGAAGATGTGTGCGCCGAAGTCCATGGGTCCTCCTTTGCGCGGCGGCTCCGCCCGCCGCCCGGCGATGGCCCCCAGAGTGCCACACTTGTCGGCCGGGCGGGGCGTGACTCCGGCATTTCGCCTGCGGCTGATCGCAGGTAGACGGGCCGCCGGGAATCCCCATAGGTCCCAGCGGCTTCCCGGGGAGCGCGACGTGGCCGACGGCGGGGTGAGGACGGCGGTCTTCGCCGCGATCAGCAGGCGATGGTTCTACGGCTGGACTGTCGTGGCCGTGGCCGGCCTCGGCCTCTTCGCCAGCGGTGCCGGCCAGTCGCATATCTTCAGCGTCTTCATCGGGCCCATCGGCAGGGACCTCGGCCTGTCCAAGGCCGCGATCGGGTCGGCCTACGGCATCGCGACGCTCGTGGCGGCCCTCTGCGTGCCGTACATGGGCCGGCTGCTGGACCGTTTCGGGGCCCGCCGAATGACGGCGGTGGTGGCGTTGCTGTTCGGGGCCGCCTGCCTGGCCCTGGGCGCCGCCGCCAACCTCGTCTGGCTCGCCGCCGGCTTCGCGGCGCTGCGCTGCTTCGGCATGGGCGCGCTGATGCTGGGCTGCACCAACCTGGTCTCGCAGTGGTTCAGTCGCCGCCGCGGCTTCGCCCTGAGCCTGATGGCACTCGGCTTCGCCGCCTCGATGGCGATACATCCGCCGCTGGGCCAGTACCTGGTCGAGACGCTGGGCTGGCGGCGGGCCTGGGTGCTGCTCGGCCTCTTCACCTGGGCGCTGCTGCTGCCGCCGATCCTGCTGCTCGTCCACGACAGGCCGGAGGACAGAGGGCTTCGACCGGACGGCGACCCGCCCGAGACAGCGGTTGCCAGGGCCGACAGCGACGCCACGACCGGGCTGACCGGGCTCACCCTGCGCGAGGCGCTCGGGACGCCCGCCTTCTACATCGTCGGGGCCGGCTTTTTCACCACGACGATGATGGCGACGGCCCTGCACTTCTACCAGGTCTCCATCCTGGGAGCGCAGGGGGTGGCCGCGGAGATCGCCGCGCGGGTGTTCCCGGTGTCGGCGCTGACGATGGTGCTGGCCATGCCCCTCGTCGGCCGCCTCTTCGATCGGGGGCGCACGCGGCACGCCTTCGCCGGGGGCCTGCTCGTCACCGGGGCCGCGCTCGTCGGCGTGACGCTCGTCCACGACGTCGCCACGGCCGTGCTCTACGCCATGCTCTTCGGGATCAACAACGCCTCGACGATGACGATGTTCGGCTACATGTGGCCGCGCTACTTCGGCCGCCGGCACCTCGGCAG
>JACOVB010000099.1 GCA_016177555.1 Candidatus Rokuibacteriota bacterium | reverse complement strand
CTGAGGACGGCGACGGTCAGGTAGAAGCCCCGCCCCGTCCGCTCGATGGGAACAAACAGGGCGGCGTCGCGCTCGACCGTCGCGTCAGACACGGCCATGGGCCTCCGTCTCGGAGAGGTAGATCACCTTCGGTTTGGTGCCCAGCTCAGCGTTGAGCCTGAACGCCCGCGGGCTCTTGGCGAGCCTGGCCACCTCGCTGCTGGCGTCGGAAAGATCGCCGAAGGCGATGGCCCGGGTGGGGCAGGTCTCGGCGCACGCCGGGACGTAGTCGCCAGGGAGGAGCTCGCGGCGTTCCCCGCGCGCGCGGTCCCGCGCCTTCTGGAGCCGGTGGTGGCAGAACGTGCACTTCTCGACGACGCCCTTGGGCCGCACCGACACGTCGGGGTTCTGGCCCGGCGCCGCTTGCTGGTAGCCCAACCAGTTGAAGTACTTCGCGTTGTAGGGGCACGCGGCCATGCAGAACCGGCAGCCGATGCAGCGCGCGTAGATCTGGGCGACGATGCCCTCCGGGTTGCGGTATGTGGCATACACCGGGCACACCTTGGTGCACGGCGGATCGTCGCATTGGAGGCACGGACGCGGCAGGAACCGGGTCCGCTCCTCGGACTCCTCCACGAGCACATGCATCCAGCTGATGGTCCGGCCGCGGGCGGCTTCCTTGGCCCCGACCGCCGGGACGTTGTTCTCGGCCTTGCAGGCCATGACGCAGGCCTGGCAGCCCGTGCAGCGGTCGAGGTCGATCACCATCCCCCAGAGCGCCATGTCAGGCCCTGGACACGTTCACCCGGGTGGTGTTGAGGAGACCGAAGCCCCGGAACGGGTCGGTCTCATTGGCGATCAGGTCGTTCTGGTTCGGGCCCTCTCCGCCGAACAGGGGGATGCTCACGACCTCGGGCGAGCCGCCGGCGACGAGCCTCGCCCTGAGCCTGATCCGTCCCTTCGCCGATCCCACCCACACGGGGTCGCCGTCGGCGATGCCGAGCTTCGCGGCCGTCTCCGTGGGCACCTCCACCCATCGCTCCCACGCCGCCCGGACGAGGACGGCCGGCTGCTCCAGGAGCCATGGCTGGTTCCGTCCGCCTCCCATCGGCCGCGCCACCAGGCGATAAGTGATGAGACGGAGCGGGAAGGCGCCGGGCTCTTCGCGGGCCGGGATCGGGACGATGGGGAGGTAGAGGTGGTCTCCGCGATCGCGGCCCCCGAGCGCCTGCACCAGCGGCGCGTCGGCGCCCTCCCGCGCCACGGCCTCGTCAACGATCTTCTTGAGCGCCGTCGAGTAGAACTCGAACTTCCCCGACCCCGTGCGGAGCAATGCGTTCCGCCCGGAGCTGAGGCCTGTAGGATCCCACCACGCCCCGCGCTTGACCAGGGCCTCCCAGAACTCCTCGTAGGACTTGAACTCCGGAACCCAGTACCCTTGCCGCTCGAAGACCCGGCGCAGCGACTCCTCGGCGGGCGTGGAAACCACGTAGCCACGGCCAGCTTCCCAGAGCCCGCGCGCGCCGGCCTGAAGGAGCTTGTCGAAGCGCTCCCAGGGCAGGCTTCCCGCGACGCTGCCGCCCAGGGACTTGGCCACCTGGAGCAGCACGTCGGCCGTGTCGCGGGTGTCGTGCCGCGGGGCCGTCGCAGGGCTGCCGAGGCTGAAGCCGCTGAAGCCCGCGAGGTGCGTGACCTGGTCGTCCTGCCAGCGCTCCAGAAAGGTGGAGTCGGGGAGGATCAAGTCGGCCCTGGCCGAGCTCTCGTCCAGGAAGGGTGAGAAGCTCACGATGAACGGGATCCGCTCGAAGGCCAGCGCGAACGCCTCCTTGGCCGGGTGGTTGGCAAGCGGATTGGTGGCGAAGAGGAAGAGCGCGTTGACCGGGTAGGGATCGCCGCCGAGGATCCGCTCGGGGAGGACCTGAGACGCGCTGGAGACCAGAGAATAGCGCCCTCGACCGGCGCCGTCGATTCTCGGGCGGTCGAGGCCGCGCTTCGCCGCCTCGTCCTGCGCGACTCCCGGTAAGGAGCTCAGGGGAAGGTCGGCCTGGGCGAGAACCCCGCCGGCGACACCGATGTTGCCGAGCAGCGCATTGAGGCTGTGGATGGCCATCCGCGTCTGGAGGTCGTGCCGCCCGTAGGCGGGGCCCCGCTCGCCGACGACCACTGCGGGCCTGAGGGTGGCGAGGTCGCGGGCGATCTCGAGGATCGTCTTGACGGCAACGCCGGTCGCGCTGGCGACGGTGAGAAGGCCGTGCTCGCTGAGCACCAGGTCTTTGAACCCCTCGTGGCGCTGGCCGCTCGCCTCCACCCAGCCGTCGAAGCCGTGGGTGTGCTGCTCCACGAACTCCCGGTCATAGAGCCCCTCGCGGATCAGGGCATTCGCGATCCCGAGGGCGAGGATCCCGTCGGTCCCAGGGATGATGGGGACCCAGCGGTCCGCCTTGACCGCGGTCTGGGAGCGGCGCGGATCGACGTGGATGAGCCGCCCCCGCTGGCGCTCCCCCTCCACGCGGAGGCCGGCGAACGCGCGGCTGGCGTGAACGGGACCAAGCCAGGATTCCAGCAGCCCCACGCCGAAGGAGAGGATGCAGCGGGCCTCGGCGAGGTCGTAGCTCAGCGGGCGCGTCGCGCCCTGCATGAGCTGATGCGCCAGGGCGGGCTGCTCCGGAGCGAGGCAGCGGACGCGGGTGTAGTTCGGCGTGCCGTAGGCGGCGGCGAAGCGCTTCCACACCGTGTCGCGGTACCCGCGATACTGACCGCCCAGGATCGCCACCGTGTGGGCGAGGCCCTTGGCGCGCAGCTCGGAGAGGTGCTCGGCCACGCGTCGCAGCGCCTCGTCCCAGCCGATGGGTCGCAGGCGCCCTCGCGCTCCGTCGCGCGCCATCGGGCCCCGCAGGCGATTCGGGTCGTAGAGGAGCTGGAGCGCCCCGTAGGCCTTGGGGCATAGCGCGCCGCGGTTGATGGGATGCAGGGGGTTCCCGGCAATCCCCGCCACCTCGCCGTCCAGGGTCCGGGCGATGAGCCCGCACCCGCCGGGGCATTGCTGGCAGATGGAGGGCACGAGGCTCTCCTCGGGCGTCGCCCAGCGCTCGAGGTCGCCGGCGCTCACGTCGGCCTTGGCCAGATGCCCGCTGACCAGGGCCGCCGCGCCTGCGCTGGCGCCTACTGCCTGAATGAACCCTCGCCGCGTGACGCGCATCGTTCTCCTCAGCGGTGGCAGGCGTTGCAGTCGGTGGAGCGCGGGCGGGCCCCGCTCGCCGCCGCGTGGGCCGCCGCCTTGTCCACGGGCGGCGCGGCGGTCTTCTCGTGGCACCCGATGCAGTCGTCCATCGCGAGCGTCTTCAGCGGGCGAGCCGGCGGCCGTGTCAGGGTCTCCATCGGCCCATGGCAGGTCTGGCACTGCAGCTTGGCGACGACCACATGGGTCCGGTGCGGGAAGAAGACATGGGGTGGCAACCGCCAGACGCGCCGCCAGGGGATCTCCCCGCCATTCTCGTAGGCCGAGACTTTCTTGATCTCGGCCGAGCCGTCTCCGCCCGAGTGACAGGTGAGGCACAGGGCCGTCGGCGGCCGGCCCGCCACCGCGTCCTTCTCGGCGCGCTCATGGCAGGTCGTGCACTGCAGGTTCTGTTCGATGTGGGTCTTGTGGGGGAACTGGATGGGCTGGATGACGTCGGGCGCCGCCCACAGCCTGACGCTCGCCCACACGAGGAGGACGACGGCGAGCACGCTGGCCAGCGTCGACCACCTCATGGCCTCACCTTGTGACCGCGCTTTCGCGCCCGCCGGCGGGCCACGCTGCGGATGGCCTCGGCCAGCTGCTCCGGCCCCGAGACCCGGATGGGGAGCCCGGTGAAGATCGTCGCCTCGTCGCCCCGCAGGCTGATGGCCACCGCCGTCAAGCCTTCCAGCCACTCGAGGAGGGCCATCCCTCCGTCGCCCTCGACGACGACGACGTCGGGCTGGAGCCGCCGCAGGTCCCGGGCCGAGACGGCGGCTCGCTCCACCATGCCGATCATCCTGAGGGCCGTCTGCTGCTCGAGGAGCCGCTTGATGCCGTGGGCGAAGAGCGAGTGCTCGTCGACGATGCACACCCTCACGGCCCCTCGCTCCCGCGCCACCACGCCCCTCATGGCCCCTTCGAGCCTCACGCCACTTCCATTCCGGCCCCGACCGACAGCCGCACCACCACGCGCAGGCAGTTCTTCCGGCATGCGCTCGCGGCCCACAGCCATGACATCCCCGCCACCTCCTCGCGTGCCGGTGCCGGCCCGCGCTCCCACTCTCGCGCTCCCACCCGCGCCGCGGTAGTCCCCGGAAGGGTCAGTCAACCGAAAGAAAAAGGGCTACCGCGCGGTAGCCCTTTCGGGTCAGGACGGCGAAGGCGGGGCTACGAGGGCGGGGGCCGCTTCACAAGTCCCTTGCGGAGCGCGTAGGCAACCACCTGCACGCGGTTCTCGGCGTGCAGCTTCTCCATGATGCTCTTCATGTGGTTCTTCACGGTGTTCTCGCTGATGTGGAGCGCGGCGGCGATCTCCTTGTTGACCGCGCCGCGCGTCAGCAGCTCGAGAACCTCCCGCTCGCGGGGACTCATGCGGCCGGCCTGGCGCGCCGGCTCGCCGCCGGTCCGCCGGGTGAACTCCTCGAGGAGCTTGGTGGCCATGGACGGCGTGAGGAAGGCTTCACCCCGCATGATGCCCCGCAGCGTGCGGAACAGATCCTCCGGCTCCACGCTCTTGAGCAGGTACCCGTGGGCGCCGGCCTTGAGGGCCTCGAACAGGCTCTCGTCCTCCTCCGAGATGGTGAGCATGACGATCCGGGTCGAGGGGACGGCCTGCCTCATGCGCCGGGCGGCCTCGAGGCCGTCCATGCCCGGCATGTAGACGTCCATGAGGACGACGTCCGGTGTCAGCGCCTCCGCCTTCGCCACCGCCTCGCGTCCATCGCGAGCCTCGCCGACGACGACGAAACCTTCCGCGTCGCGCAGGAGGCTGGCCACGCCCTTGCGGAACAGCGCATGGTCATCCACCACCAGCACACGCGTGGCCTTCACGGCTGCCGGCCCGTCGGGTCGGTGGTGGGAAGCTCCACCT
>JACOVB010000116.1 GCA_016177555.1 Candidatus Rokuibacteriota bacterium | reverse complement strand
TCGAGCAATTCGCCGTAGAGCTCGGTCGCGCTCCGCCTCAGCTCCGTCGGGTAATGGTCCGCGACCGAGAAGATGCCGAAGCGCATCACTGACCGTCCGCGTCGTCGAGCGGCGCCGGGCGCAGGCGGTCCCGCTCCCCGGAGAGCCGGTCGGCCAGCCGCCGGACGTCGTGGAGCCGGGTCTCGCTGAAGCGGAAACGCGGATCGGTCGCGTAGGCCGCCCAGCTCTGCATGTAGTCCTTCCGGCTCGAGCCGAGGGCCCGCTCCGAGATCCGCGCCGGGGTGGCGAAGTCCGCCATGATCCCGACCTCGTCGAAGGTCTCGGGGCGCCGCCCGTCGAGGAAGGCCCTGAGCGCCGGCGGATGGGGCCCGTGCGGGAGCCCCACCGGATGCACGGAGACCATGCCCTCGCGGAAGACGCCGCCCCGGCTGAAGAACTCGCCGACGTGGTAGCCGATGGTCTCGAGGTAATCCAGGTTCTTGTGGAAGAAGGGGATCCACATGCCCTCCTTCTCCACCGAGCGGACGGTGAACACGCAGAGGTAGCAGCCGGGCAGGATGAACACCGTGTGCCCCGAGGGGGGCACGTGGGAGCGGTCCGCCACGAGCGGCCGCACGTCCTCCACCGCGAGCTTGTAGGGCAGGTAGGTGCCGCGCCAGCCGACCGCGTCGAAGGGATGGGTCGGGTGGACGCGGCGCGTGTACACCGCATCCACCTTGGAGACGATCTCGAAGCGCCCCGCCTCGTTCCGCGTCTCGAGCGAGCGCGGAAAGCGGTAGTCGCTCCGGCTATGGGTGATGAACTGCCCGGTGGTGGGGGCCTCGGCCTTCTCCGGATCGCCCGCGAAGCTCTCGTACATCCAGTAGTACTGCGGCCCCGGCCCGAGCTCGAAGCGGTGCGTGAGGCCCTTCGGCACGATGAGGAAATCGCCCTTGGTGTAGGCCACGGGGCCGAAGGGGGTCTCGAGCGTGCCTTTGCCCTGATGGATGAAGTACACGAGCGTGGCCGAGTGGTGCTCGAAGAAGTAGTCCATGGCCGTCCGGGGTGCCGTGACGTTCATCGCCACCGTGGCATTGGCCACGAGGCGGGCCATCCCGCGGTAGACGTCACACGGGGCCGCGGGTGCCATCACCTCGAGCGCGTGGTGGATCCCGCCGAGGGGGCGCAGGGGCGAGTCCCAGTCCGGCGCGAAGGCGCCGGCATCCAGCACCCGCGTCTCCTCAGGCAGCCAGTTGTTGGGCGGGTAGAGGTGGTACGTGTGGCTCACCTTGCCCGCGAAGCCGCCGCGCCCATGCTCCTGCTCGTAGACGTGGCGGAGCAGCGGGCCCGCGTGCGGGGCCCGGGGAACGATCCCGACCTCGGGAATGCCGCTGAAGTACTCGAGCTTGTCCATGGCCGGTCCTCCCTGTTGCCCCGCCGCGTCAGCGGGCGACGACGCGGCTCCGGAGCACGCCGATCCAGTCGATCTGGGAGGCCATGCTAGCATGAGGGCCATGGGACGCCGGGCGAAGGTGATCCGCCTTCCAGGCCCGCCGCCGGCGGCGGACGAGCCGCCGGGGAGCGGGCTCGTGGAGGTGCTGCGCTGCCGCGATCAGGGCGAGGCGCTGGTCGTGCGCTCGCTGCTGGACAGCGAGGGCATCGCCGCCGTGCTCCGGGGCCAACTGGTGCAGTCCGTCCACCCGTTCAGCGTCGGCGATCAGGGCGAGGTCACGGTGTTCGTCCCCGCCGCCGACGCGGAAGCCGCCCGCCGCATCCTCTCGGGCTAGCGGTAGAACTTCTCGGGGTTGGGCTTGTCCTTGGCGGTGAAGGCCCGCCCCATCTCCTTCGCTTCCTCCGTGTGGTAGTAGTTCGCCACGAGGTGGTCGATGCTCATGCGGCTCATCCCGGTCACGCCGTTGTGGCGGGCGTGGAAGGCCGCCTTGAGCGCGGCCAGCGCCTGCGGCCCCCGCTGCTTGAGCTCCTCGCAGAGCGCCTCGGTCCGGGCGCGCAGCTCGGCGTGCGGCACCACCTCGTTGACGAGCCCCAGGGCCTGGGCCTCCGTGGCGCTGTACTTCCGGTTCAGGTACCAGATCTCCCGGGCCCGCTTGCGCCCCACCGCGTCCTCCAGGTACCAGGTGCCGAAGCCGGCGTCGTAGGAGCCCATCATGGGACCCACCTGGCGGAAGCTCGCCTGCTCGCTCGCCACCGTGAGATCGCACATGTTGGCCAGCACATTGCCGCCGCCCACGGCGAAGCCGTTGACCATGGCGATCACCGGCAGCGGCATCATGTCGATCAGCGTGTAGAGGTCCACCACGGGCGGCACGTTGTGGTAGTGGAGCATGCCGTCGCTGGGCTCTTTCTCGCCGCCGATGCAGAAGAAGCGGTCGCCGGCGCCCGTGATGACGACGACGCGCACCTGCGTGTCGTGGCGCGCCTCGTTCAGCGCTTGGATCAGCTCGAGCACCGTCTGGCGGCGGAAGGTGTTGCCCTTGTCGGGCCGGTTGATGGTGAGCCAGGCGACGTTGTCCTTCACCTCGACCAGCACATCGGCGTACGCCATGATGAGACCCCCTAGGGAAGAGAGAGGTGGAACAGCCGTGCGGCGTTGCGCGTGAGCGCCTCGCCCAGGGCGTCGGGATCGGTGCCGCGCAACTCGGCGACGCGCGCGGCGGTGATCGCGACGTGGGCGGGCTCGTTGCGCTGGCCGCGGTGCGGATGCGGCGGCAGGTATGGGCAGTCGGTCTCCACCACCAGCCGGTCCTCCGGCACGACGCGGGCGACCTCCGGGAGCGCGCGCGCGTTCTTGTAGGTCACGGGGCCCGCCAGCGAGATCAGGAGCCCGAGGTCGAGAGAGCGCGTGGCGACCTCCACGTCGCCCGAGAAGCAGTGCATCACGCCGCCGATCTCGTCCACGCGCTCCCCGGCCAGGATCTGGAGCGTCTCGTCGTGGGCATCGCGGCAGTGGACGACGATGGGCTTGCGGAGCGCCCGGGCAAGCGCGATCTGGCGGCGGAAGGCGCGCTCCTGGGCGTCGCGCGGGGACAGGGTGCGGAAGAAATCCAGCCCCATCTCGCCCAGCGCCACCACCTTCGCGCACCCGCGCGCGAGCCGCTCCAGCGCGTCGAAGTCGGCCTCGGTCGCCGCGCCGGCGTCGTGCGGGTGGATGCCCACGGTCGCGTAGATCTCGGGATGGCGCTCGGCGAGCGCCACCGCCGCGAGGTTGGTGTCGCGGTCGGTCCCGATGGTGACCATGGCGCGGACGCCCGCGGCGCGGGCCCGGGCGAGCACCGCGTCCAGGTCCTCCGCGAACTCCGGGAAGTGCAGGTGTGCGTGCGTGTCCACGAGCGGCATCAGGCGTCCATCATAGCGGACGCGGCGTCCGGAGCGGAAGGCGGCTCACGGCGTGACGGTGAAGCGCAACCGGCCGATGAGCTGACCCGAGGCCGTCATCACGTCCACCGTGTACCGCCCGTGGAGCGGCGGCGCGAGGTCGGTCCGGCGCGACCAGGTGCGGAAGCCCTCCGCCCGGCCCCCCTGCACGGGCGAGAGCGGGATGCGCGCCACCACCTGCCCGTCGCGCCGCCACACATGCTCGATGGCCTGGCTGAGCCCGGCCGGCGCATGCACGGCCGTGTAGGCGGCGATGCCGCCCCAGCCCACCACGGTCGCGGCCGGAATGGACCCCTCCGTCTCTCCCACCGGCTCGAGGCGCTGCACCTCGCGCGCGGCCGTCGCGCGCGCGAGGAAGAGCGGCGCCGGCGGCACCACCCCCCGCCCGAGCCAGACGGCCACCGCGGCGACGAGGGCCAGCGCCGCCGCCCGGCCGTGGGCCTGCCGCCACGTGGCTGCGCCAGGGCGCCTGAGGATCGGCGTCAGCGACAGCGCGGCCAGCACGGCGCTGCCCTCGAGCGCGATGATCGGCCGCACGCTCACGAGGGGCAACGCGACATTGAGCGCGGCAAAGACCGAGAAGCCGAGCAGCGCGTGCCCGAGCCAGGGGCGCGGCGCCACGAGCGCGCGATACCAGGGGTCCACCGCCGTCACGAGCGCCCCCGCCGCCACCCCCGCGAGGAACAGCGCGTTCACCGATGTCAGGGTCGCGCTCGCGTAATAGGCCGGCAGCACGAAGAGCAGCAGGTTGTGATAGAGGGTCTGGATCGTGTACTCGGCGGCCTGGAGCGCGAGCCGCCGCCTCCGGTTCTCGACGGGCACCCGCACCTCGGTCACCACGGCGACGATCAACCACAGCAGGAGCAGGTCGCCGACGATCCAGCCCACGTGCGGCAGGCCACGCCGGAAGACGAGGAGCGTGGCGAGCCCCAGCAGGAGCGAGGCGATGGAGATGCCCCAGCGCCTGAGCCACGACGGCAGTCCGAGCCGAGGGACGGCCGAGCTGCCGGAGGCACGAGCGGCCCGAGGCGAGCGGACCAGTCCCCTGAGCCTCGCCACGCGTGCCGGACCTCGGCTACTTGACCCTGGAGCCCGGGGGGAGATCCTTGTCGGGCATCAGGAGCGACACCGTCCCGTCGGTGGAGCCGGCGAGGACCATGCCGTTGGACTCGACCCCCATCAGCGTCGCGGGCTCCAGGTTGGCGACGACGATCACCTTGCGGCCGACGAGCGCCTCCGGCGCGTAATGCTCGGCGATGCCGGCGATGAGTGTGCGCATCTCCTCGCCCAGCTTCACCGTGAGCTTGAGGAGCTTCCTCGACCTGGCAACCTTCTCTGCCGCCACCACCTCCGCAACCCGCAAGTCCACCTTCTTGAAGTCGTCGAGCGTGATTCTCGAGCCAGATGACTGGACGGCGGCTGTGCCGGCGGCTTGCGACGTCTCGCTCACCTTCACCTCGATGCGCGGGAAGAGGCCGGGGGCCTTCCGGACGGGCGTGCCCGGGGCCAGGCGGCCCCACTCGAGATCGGCGAGGCTCGGCGCCCCCGTCCCGACGGCGGCTCGGATCTTCCCGGCCGCCTCCGGCAGGAATGGATCCAGCACGATGCCGAGGCACCGCAGCGACTCGCCCAGGGTGTACAGCACCGTGCGAAGCCGCTCGGCGTGGCCTGCGTCCTTCGCGAGCGCCCACGGGGCGGCCGAGTCCACGTAGCGATTCACGCGGCCGACGAATTCCCAGATGGCGCCGAGCGCCCGCTGGAAGGCGAACTCCTCCATGGCCGCGTCCACCTCGCGCCGGACGCGCTCGAGCGTCTCGCGCACGGAGGCTTCCTCGGCGCCCTCCGGTCCCGGCGCGGGCACCTGGCCGCGCCCGAAGTTGACGATGAGGGTGGTCGCGCGGCTCACGAGGTTGCCGAGGTCGTTGGCCAGGTCGGCGTTGAGTCGCCCCACCAGCGCCTCCTCGCTGAAGGAGGCGTCCAGCCCGAAGTTCATCTCCCGCAGGAGGAAGTAGCGGAAGGCATCGTAGCCGTACTTGTCGGTGAGCTGGAAGGCCTCCACTACATTGCCGACGGACTTGGACATCTTCCCGCCGCCGAGCGACCAGTAGCCGTGCACGTTGAGCCGCTGGTAGATCGGGATCCCCGCCGCCCTGAGCATGGTGGGCCAGTAGACGCCGTGGGGCTTGAGGATGTCCTTGCCGATCAGGTGCTCGCAGTGCGGCCAGAGATCCCGGTAGAGGTCGCCGTCGGGGAAGCCCAGGGCCGAGGCGTAGTTGATGAGCGCGTCGAACCACACGTAGGTCACGTACTGGTCGTCGAACGGCAGCGGGATGCCCCACTGCAGGCGCGATCGGGGCCGGCTGATGGAGAGATCCTGGAGCGGCTCGCGCAGGAAGCCCAGCACCTCGTTCCGGTAGCGCTCGGGCTGGATGAAGCCCGGGTGCTCCTCGATGTGCGTGATCAGCCACGGCTGGTACTTCGACATCCGGAAGAAGTAGTTCTTCTCCTTGATGAAGGTGAGCGGGGTCTGGTGGTCGGGGCACTTGCCCTCGACGATCTCCTTGTCCGTGTAGAAGCGCTCGCAGCCGAAGCAGTAGTTGCCGCCGTACTCGCCGAAGTAGATCTCCCCCGCGTCGTGGAGCGTCTGGAGAATCCGCTGCACCACCGCCTTGTGCCGCGCCTCCGTGGTGCGGATGAAGTCGTCGTTCGTGATGCCGAGGCGCTGCCACGTGTCGAGAAAGGCGGCCGAGATCTCGTCGGCGTAGGCCTGGGGCGACACGCCCGCCCGGGCCGCGGCCTGCGCGATCTTGTCGCCGTGCTCGTCCGTGCCGGTGAGGAAGTACACGCGGTCGCCGCGCAGGCGCCGGTAGCGGCACATGGCGTCGGCCATGATCGTCGTGCACGCGTGCCCAAGGTGCGGGCGCGCGTTCACGTAGTAGATGGGCGTCGTGAGGTAGAACGTGCGTCGAGTCATGGCAGGGTCAGCGCCTTGAAACGTACACAGTTGCGACGCGCCCGTCAAGCGCCGGGCCGGGCGCGCGGGTCTCGGATCGGACTCGCGCGATCGGGGCCCGGTCCTGGGCGACACCGGAGGGGCCCGCTCGCCAGCCACTCATATTCGTTCAGTTCTTTTCTGACACCGCCTCCGAGGAATCCCCGACAGGCTTACGAGCCGGGCTGTGGCGGAGGGGTCCTCGGGAGGACGAGAAGGCCGGTCTCCGCCGCGAAGCGGACCAGCTCGGCGCGGGAGCGGAGGCCGAGCTTGTCGGACAGGCGCGCGCGGTAGGTCTCCACGGTCTTGACGCTCAGCGCCAGGCGCTCCGCCACCTCGCGGTTCGTGTGCCCCCGCGCCACGAGCTCCAGCACCTGGCGCTCGCGCTCGCTGAGGCGCTTGGCGGCGGCGTCCCCTGCGCCCGCGCTCTGGCTTCGGCCGACCCGGGGGAGATGGGCGACGAAGGTGCGCCCGCGCGACACCGCCCGGATTGCGTTGAGGATCTCGGGACCCTCCATGTCCTTGGTCACGTAGCCCGAGGCGCCGGCCTCGAGCGCCGCTCTCGCGTCGGCGTCGCCGTGCACCGTCAGCACCAGCACCCGCGTGCGCGGGCTCGCCTGGCGGAGCTGCTCGATGGCGGCGATGCCGCTCATGCCGGGCATCGTGACATCCATGAGCGCGAGATCGGGCGCCGTCTCGCCGGCCTTGCGGACGGCTTCGGCGCCGTCCGCCGCCTCGGCCACGACCTCCATCCCCGGCTGCGAGTGGATGAGCGCCCTGAGGCCGGCCCTCAGCACCGGGTGATCGTCAGCGAGCAGGATCCGGATCGTGGCCACGAGTGCCCTCCTCGAGATGTCTGCGAGAACACAGAAATGAACGGTCCAGTCTCGTTGATCTCAGTAAAGTAACGTAAGGGATGAATCTTCCGAATTTTCCCCTCCATGGATTCCACTGGGGATGCGGGGGGGCACAGGAACCTGTGCGAGGTGCCCACCCCTATGGGCACTGTGTGGTCGCTGCTACGGCTTGATGTGGGGCCGCCCCTGCCAGGTGACTTGCTCGATCGGGACCTCGGCCTCCGTCCCGTCCTGGAAGCCAACGACCACTGACTGCGTGAGCACGCGAAGCGACTTGACCTTGCCCTGCATGCAGCCGCCGCCCCCGCACTCGGCCTGGCACGCCGAGCCCACCTTGGGCAGCCGGTGGCGCAGCTCGTCATAGGTGGAGAACTCGTAGAGCAGGCAGCACTTGAGCCGGCCGCAATTGCCCAGGAGCCGGCCGTCGGTGAGCGGCATGTCCTGGGCCTTGGCCATCTTCACCGAGATGGGATCGAACTTCTTGAGGTGCGAGGAGCAGCAGAGCTGCCGGCCGCAGGGGCCGATGCCGTCCATCAGCTTGGTGGTGTCGCGGGCGCCGATCTGCTTCATCTCGATCCGCGCGTGGAACTCGTGGGCGAGGTCGCGCACGAGATCGCGGAAGTCCACGCGCTCCTCCGAGGTGAAGGACACCCCGACCCGGCGCCCGGAGGGCTCGATGGCCACATCCACCACCTTCATCTGGAGCCCCTTCGCGCGGGCCATGCGCTGGCAGGTCTCGACCGCCCGCCCCTCGCGCTCTCGCCGCCCGCGCCACTCGCTCACCTCGGGGTCGGTGGCGCGCCGGAGCACCTTGCGGTAGAGGCGGTCGCGCCTGAACTCGGGCAGCGGGCGCCGCGGGCGGCGCACCTCGCCCACGGGGTTGCCGTTTTCCCCCTCGACCACGCAGAAATCGCCGACGTGGAGATCCGTCTCGGCCGTGAGATAGTCCTCGGCCATCGCGGGCTCGCGCAGCCTCACGCCGATCAGGTAGGGAGCTTCCGCCTCGACCGCGAGCCCCGTCTCAGTGGATTCGCTCATATCTCCCCTAGGCGGCGCCGTGCGCCAGGCGGCTCAGGAGCACTTCCACCGTGAGCCGGGGCGACACGTGGCCTTGAAGCGCCTGCCAGGCTTCCCGGCAAGCGCGGAGTCCCTTGACGATCTCCGGCAGTGAGAGCGCGGCGCTGCGCTCGGCGAGGAGCGTCGCCCGGTCGCGGAAGACGGCCAGGGCCGGATCGCCGCCGGCGCGTCCGCAGAGCAGGTCGCGATACCAGAGCCACCACGTCTCCACGGCGGACTCGGCGATGTCGCGGTCGCGGCCCACCGCTTCGCCGCTCCTGAGGATGGCCTCCCCGCCGCGGGCCCGCGCCTCCTCGAGCCAGCGCAGCGCCCGCTCGCGCTCCTCGCCGGCGGCGCCAGGGAGCAACGCCAGCCCGCCCTCGGGAACAGCGGGGAGGAAGCGCAACACCTGGCAGCGCGACAGCGCCGTGGCCGGCAGCGCGCGGAGCTGGGTCAGGATCAGCACGATCACCGTGTGCGCCGGCGGCTCCTCGAGCGTCTTGAGAAAGGCCTGGGGCGTCGCCGCCGTCATCCGGTCGGCGTCGTCCACGATGAACACCTTCACCGCGGCCTCGGCCGGGCGGAGGGAGGCGAGCCGCTCCAGCTCGCGAATATTCTCGATCCTGAGGGCGAGCGGGCCCTTCGGCTTGTCCTCGGGCGGCGTCGGCGCGATCAGGTGCACGTCGGGGTGGACGCCGCGCGCCGCGCGCGCGGCGGCGCGACCGCCCGCGGGGGCCACCAGCGCCCCGGCCAAGGCCAGCGCCGTCGTCTTGCGCCCGGAACCCGTGGGCCCCACGAAGGCGTAGGCGTGGGCCACATGCCCCGTGGCGAGGGCCCTGCGGAGCAGGTCGACCGCCGCGTCCTGTCCGCGGATCTCCGCGAAGGGGTCGCTCACCGGTCGAGCCGATCGAGGCGCTCGTCCACGGTGCGCGCGATCTCGGCGGAGAGCGCGTCCGGGGCCTGGTCGGCCCGGAGCACGACCACGCGGTTCTTCTCGGCCCGCGCCATCTCGAGGTAGCCCTCGCGGACCCGCTGGTGAAAGGCCAGGTCCATCCGCTCGAAGGCGTCAAGCCTCCGGCCACCGATCCTGCGCATGCCAGCCGCGGGCTCGATGTCCAGGACGAACGTGAGATCGGGGAGCAACCCGCCCGTGGCCAGCGCGTTCAGGTCGCGGATCGTCTGCAGGTCCATGCCGAGCCCGTAGCCCTGGTAGGCGACCGTGGCGTCGGTGTAGCGATCGGAGAGCACCACGGCGCCCCGCGCCAGCGCGGGGCGGATGATCTCCGCGACATGCTGCTGGCGGGCCGCCATGAAGAGGAAGGTCTGGGTGAGCGAGGTGGGCGGCGAGCCCTCACGCTCGAAGAGGGAGCGGATGGCGATGCCGAGCGGGGTGCCGTCGGGCTCGCTGGTGTGGACGACCTGGCGCTGGCTGCGACGGAAGTGCTCGGCGAGCCTGACGCACTGGGTCGTCTTTCCCGATCCCTCGACCCCCTCGACCGTGACGAGCACGCCGCGCATGGCCGTACTCTAACACGTGGAAGAATCGGGATCAGAGACAGGCGAGCCGGGGCGGCGGGCGGAGGGGGCGAAGAGGTCGTCTTCGAGCGGGACTACGCGGGGAATGCTGAGGGGGCCACAGCCAGGGACGGCTCGGCGCCCGGTCGGCCGCGCCGCTCGGTGGAGCGGCGTTCCGCCAGCGTGGTGGTCCAGCGCTGGCGCCGGTGCCCGCGCCGTCTGTCCATGATCACGCCCACGTCCTCGCCCGAGAGGTGCACCGTCAGCTCCTCGTACACCTCGGGCAACCCCTCCGGGACCACGACCAGGAATCGCGCCATGTCTTCCTCCACTCCCCGCCCTCGCACCATCGCGCGTGGAGTGCCCCCAGGAT
>JACOVB010000115.1 GCA_016177555.1 Candidatus Rokuibacteriota bacterium | reverse complement strand
GGTCAGTATACCGCCCGGCGCAACCCCGCGCCGCCCGACCTCCCCCTAACTGCGGAAGAACCCTGCGGGCTGCTCAAAAAGGTCCAGATGCGAGGCGGCGCCCGACGGCCGCACGCGAGGCGTACTTCCTGTACGTTGAGCGTGCGGCCGAGGGCGCCAACGAAGCAGATGGGCCTTTTTCAGCAGCCTGCTACCGGCTCACCTCGCGGATCAGATGGCCGAGCTCGGGCAGGATCAGCTTCTCGAGCGCGAGCCGGCAGGCATTGGGCGAGCCGGGAAGGGAGAAGAGGACGCGCCCCTTGACCACGCCTGCCTGGGCGCGGGAGAGCATGGCCGCCGCGCCGATCTCCGCATAGGAGAGCATGCGGAAGAGCTCGCCGAAGCCGGTGAGCCGCTTGTCGAGCAGGCCCTCCACCGCCTCGAAGGTGGCATCCCGCGAGGTGATGCCGGTGCCACCCGTCATGATGAAGGCCTGGATCCGCGGATCCGCGCACTCGTGCCGCACCACGGCCTGCACCTGGGCGGGCTCGTCCTTGACCATGCCCTGGCCCACCACCGTGTGGCCGGCGGCCATCAGCAGCTCGCGGATCAGGGCCCCGCTCGTGTCCGTCTCGGCTGTCTTGGAGTCGGAGATCGTCAGCACGAAGCAGCCGACGGCGCGCGGGGCGTGGCTCCTGTGCTCCTGCGGGACGGCGTCGGGCGGCGTGATCTTGACCTGGGGCGGGCGCCCGGGCTGACTTTCACCCGGCACGGGCACCCGGGCTGTCGCCCGCCCGTGCCCGCCGGGAGTCCCCGCCGGGTTCCCCCCGGCGCGATCTCCGCCGCCGTCACCTGCCGCCGGAGGCTCAACCTCGGTCATGCCATCCCTGCCGCGCCAGCCGGTGTTTCTCCATAGGCCTCGTCGAGCAGCTCGACGATGTGCATCACTCGCGTGGGCGCCCCGGTAGCCTGGAGCCCCTGGGCGATCTGGATGATGCAGCCGGGGTTGGCCGTCACCACGGCCTCGGCCCCGGTGGCGCGGATATGGGCGATCTTCCGCTCCTGGAGCCGCTGCGCCATCTCGGGCTGGGTCAGGTTATAGGTGCCCGCCGAGCCGCAGCACCAGTCAGCCTCGCTCAGCTCCACGACCCGCAGCCCCGGGATCTGGGCGAGGAGCGCGCGCGGCTCCTTCCGGATCTTCTGGCCGTGGATCACGTGGCACGGGTCATGGTAGGTCACCGTGCGCGCCACGGGCTGGAGCGGCCCGCGGAGCGGCTCCTGGCAGAGGAACTCGGAGATATCCCGCACCCGCGCCGCGAAGCGGGCGGCGCGGTCGCGCCACGCGGGGTCTGAGGCCAGGAGCATCCCGTAGCCCTTCATGTGGGCGCCGCAGCCCGAGGTATTGGCGATCACCTGGTCCACCCCCGCCGCCTCGAACGCCTCGATGGTGCGCCGGGCCAGATCGCGCGCGAGCGCGTCCTCGCCCGCATGCGCGTGGAGCGCTCCGCAGCAGGACTGAGCACGCGGGGCCAGGACCTCGGCGCCGTTTCGCGCGAGCACGCGTGCCGTCGCGCGGTTCTGAGCACCGAAGGCCACCTGCTGGATGCACCCCGTGAGGAGCCCCACCCTGGCGCGCCGCTGGCCCTCGGCATGCGTCACCTCGGGGAGCGGCGCCCTGTCTGCCGCGGGAGGGAGCCTGGGCAGCAGCAGCTCCCAGGCCGCAAGCGGCCCGGGCAGCAGGCGCAGGAGCCCCGAGGCGCGCAGGACCCGCTGGAGCCCGCTCACCTGATAGAACCGCAAGCCCGTGGCGGCCAGGCCGAGCAGCCGGGGATGGGGCAGCAGCACGGCGAAGTTCAGCCAGCGGAAGAGCCGCCGCACGGGGCCGCCGGGGCGCCTCCGCTCGATCTCGGCCCGCGCCGCCTCGATGAGCTGGCCATAGGGCACCCCCGAGGGGCAGACGGTCTCGCAAGCGCGGCAGCCGAGGCACAGGTCCAGATGCGCCCGGGTCGAGTCGGAGAGCTCGATGCGTCCCTCGGCGAGCGACTTGATCAGGACGATGCGCCCGCGCGGGGAGTCCATCTCGGTGCCGAGGAGGGAGAAGGTGGGACAGGAGGCCAGGCAGAGGCCGCAGTGGACGCAGCGGTTCACGCCGTCGACGTCATGCCCGTGGAGAGCGAGCGGGCCCGCCTCCAATGGGGCGGGCAACCGGGCCGTGGGCCCGCCCGCCCCTGGCGGCGATGCCACGTTCATGCCATGGGCCATGGGCTCAGATGCCTCCGAGGAAGCGGCCGGGGTTGAGGATGCCCCGGGGATCGAGCTCGGCCTTGAGCTGCCGCATGATGCGGCTATCCGGGCCCGGGGTGTCCCACACGGCGATGCGCTCCTTCACCGCCAGCGGGGCCCACTCGACGAGGGCATGGCCGCCCGACCCATTGACGAGCGCGCGCCACTCGCCCAGCGTGCAGGCCACCTGCTCGGCATCGGCGCCCGCGGCGCCGAGCACGGCCGAGATGATGCCCAACCCGGCATGGGCCACGAAGGCGGCCCGGAGTCCGCGCTGACTGGCGACCGCGCCGGCCCGCGCGATCAGCTCGGCGACCTGAGTGGGCAGCACGCCCCATTTCATCCCGGCGGTGGCGTCCGTGAACACGCGCCGCGGCATCTCGCCCACCGCGCGCCAGGCCTCGTCCCGCTCCGTGCCGTCGAGCACGCGCAACCCGGCGAGCCCGCAGTCCTTCAACAGCCGTCCCGCCTCCTCGCATTGCCACTCGACCTGCTCGGCGATGCCGTCCACGCCGACGAGGAGGGCGGCGCCCCCGGGGGCGCCCTCGCCGTCGAGCGCGCGGAGCCCCTCCCCGTCCACGACGTCCAGCGCCGAGGGGATCAGGTCGGAGGCCTTGACGGCGCGCGCCGCCTGGCCCGCCTCGGCGAGCGTGGTGAACCGCGCCACGACGAGGCGCTCGCAGTCGGGGCGCGGGCGGAGCTTCACCGTCGCCTCGACGATGACGCCGAGC
>JACOVB010000114.1 GCA_016177555.1 Candidatus Rokuibacteriota bacterium | reverse complement strand
TTCGCATACTCGGACCCCTCGGGGCGGTCAGCAGAGATCGCATCGCGATCTCTCCGTGCAGGCCGTTCTGAGGGCATTCCCCCGGGGTGCTCGAGGCCCCTCTGCGCGATGGAGCAGGGCGCGAGGGGTGCGCTCACCCCGCTAGAAGACGCCTCGGCCTGGGAGGCGGAACGCGGTTGGAGCATGGGATAGACGGGGCCCCCGATCTCCCCGGATACAAGGCCCATAGGCAAGAAGAATCACGAACATGAGCCAAACGGTAAACCCGGCGACGGGGGCGCGTCAAGGGGATCTCGCCACGCCCATGCCGAGGCGCTTCCGACCGGTCAGCGCGGCGGGCGTGTGGAGGATGCCGGGAGCAGTGCTTGTGCCCGTCGATGCCTGACGTTTACACTGGCGGCGCGGCTCGGGCCGGGGTGGCGGAACTGGCAGACGCGAAGGTCTCAAAAACCTTTGGGCGGCAACGCCCGTGGGGGTTCGATTCCCCCTCCCGGCACCACCAGTGGCGGACGCACGGCTCCGAGCAAGGTCGAGCGGGCGCCACGCGGGTGTTCTCCTTCACCGGCGGATCCCCGGGGACGAGCCGGCGGTGCTGGCACGGATCGACGCGGCCCTGCAGCGGCCCGCCAAGGCATGCCGGCCATCGACCGGGCGGGGTGGGTCGGGCCGGGATTGCGAGTCGGGTCCTGGCAGGACGCGCGGCTACGGGATGTCGATGACCCCTGAGCGCCGCAACTCGTCGATGCGCTCCGCCGGGTAGCCGAGCAGGTCGCCGAGCACCGCCCGCGTGTGCTCGCCCACGCGGTAGGCCGCGGGCCCCCGGGGATGCAGCGGCACGCCGTCGAGGTGGAAGGGGCTGGCCGTCACGCGCACGGCGCCACGAGCCGGATGCGTCACCGTCGGGAAGAACTGCCGCTCGGACAGGTGGGGTTCGGCGATCACCTCGGCCGGGCGGAGTACCGGTGCGCACGGGATGCGCGCATCCGAGAGCGCCTTGAGGGCGTCCGCCATCGTGCGGAACGTCGCGAGCCACGACTCGACGATCTGCCGCAGGTCGCCCCAGTTGACACGCCGCTTCTCGTCGCTATCGAAGCGCGGGTCCTGATCCAGGTCGGGCCGCCCCATGACGGCCAGCAGGCGGGGCCAGAGCTGCGGGGCGCCCACGAACTGCAGGGCCACGCAGCCGTCGCCGATGGGGGCGACGACCATGCCGGGGCGCGGGTTGCCGTGCTCCTCGCCGCCGTTGAGCACGGCGGCATAGGTCACGCTGTCGGCGGCGATGAGCGCCTCGAGCATGGAGACATCGAGGTGTGCGCCCCTGCCGGTGCGACTTCTCCGGATGATCGCCGCCAGAATCGCGCTGGCGGCATGGGTGGCGGCCAGGACGTCGGCAGCCTGCAGGTTGGAGGCCCGCGGCGCCGGCTCCTCGCCCTGTTCCAGGTGCATGAGGCCGGAGATGGCGTTGATGGTGTGGGCGAGCGCGGGTCGCGCGCGCCACGGCCCCGTCTGGCCGAAGCCCGAGATGGAGCAGTAGATGATGTCGGGCTTCACCGCCCGGAGCGTCTCGTAGTCGCAGCCCAGCCTGGCCACCACGCCGGGCATGAAGTTCTCCACCACCACCTCGGCCACGCGCGCCAGGTCGCGGATGATGGCCTGGCCGTCGGGACGTGACATGTCGACGGCGACGCTCTCCTTGCCCGCGTTCACACGGGTGAAATAGGTGCTCTGGTCCGTGCGGTTGCCTTCGAGCTGCAGGTAGGCGCGCCGCATCTCGTCGCCCTCGCCTGGGCGCTCGATCTTGATGACGCGGGCGCCCAGGTCGCTCAGCAAGCGGGTGCAGTAGGGCCCGGCGAGGACGCGGGTGAGGTCCAGGATCGTGACATCGACCAGGGGGAGATCGGCGGCACGCACCGGCCGAGTATATCAGGCGCTCGCGCGCGAGCGGGTCGGGCGCCTCCCGAACCCGTGTGCCGCACACGGGGCCGAGGCATCAGAACGAACTCCGTGTGAGGGCCCCCTTCACGAGCGGCCATCCTCCGGCGATGAGGAAGACGCCGGCAATCATGAGCAGGATGCCCAGAAACCGGTCGATGTCCGTGCTCACCTGGTCGAAGAGCCTGGGGAGACGATCTGCGAGGGCCGCGGATGCGAAGAAGACGATGACGCTGGCGCCGCTGTACATGACAGACGGGAGCCCGGGATTGGGCGCCACGGACACCGCGTGGAAAAGGAACCCGTTCGCGGCCGCGCCGAAGCTCAGCCCGACCAGCACGATGCCCAGGGCCGCGACGGCTCCCCCGGGGCGGAGGTCCGCCGCACGGCCGGCCAGCCAGAGCCACACCGCGACGCCGACGGAGACGCTGGCGAAGTACCAGGTCGTGAAGGCCTCCGGCTTGACCTGGAAATTCTTGGCGAAGAAGGGAATCGAGATGAGAACCGGTGCCACAGACACCGTCGCGACGGCCGAAAACCAGAGCCAGGCGGAGTTCCCTGTTCCCATCGTGTCAGTCTCCTGTGGGACATGTCCCTACCGGGGAGGCGCAGGCGCTACCCGGCGTCCAGAGCCGCCAGCAGCGAGGCGACGAGGGCCCGGAGCTCCTCGTGGGAGGCCGAGCCCGCGCGGCGGCGGAGCTCGTCCAGCAGCGCCCGGGTGTCGGGCCCCAGACCCTCGGAGTCCGTCAGCGCCGGCATCGCCTCGTGGATCGCCGCCAGGGGCGCGCGGTTCAGCTGGAGCGACAGCACGTCGAAGCGGTTGTAGTTGCCGGCCACGTCGTGGAGGATCTTGGGCCGGATGATCGCCTCGAGCTCGATCTTGCCGTAGACGATCTCCTCCCGGTCCGGCGCCGCGGGCCCCGCGATGACGCGGCCGTCCGGGCCGAGGATGCCGGTGAACGTCATGCTCCCGTCGCCGAGGAGCCGGCGCTTCTCGGCCGTGTCGCCGAGCCGCTCGCGCATGGGGGCGCTGATGAGGCTCCCCGCCACCAGCACGAAGCACTTGCCCTCGAAGGCATGGGCGGCGGAGCGGATCTCGATGGCCCGCGTGAGGTCATAGGGGTCTCCCGCCGGCCGCGCGGGGTAATTGGCCACGTGGACTTGCTCGCCCTGCGCGATGAGGGCGAAGCGGGCCAGCGGGTTGGTGTTCTCCCCGCAGCAGAGGGTGCCGAGCCGCCCCACCGCGGTGTCGTACACGCGAAGCGTCGAGCCGTCGCCGAAGCTCCACACCATCTTCTCCGCATAGGTCGGCATCAGCTTGCGATGCCGCCCCAGGAGCGAGCCGTCGGGCCCGAAGAGGAGGTTGGTGTTGAACAGCTCCCCCATGCTCCGGGGGCTCCGCTCGTTGACCCCGATCACCACGTGGGCGCCGGCCTCCCGCGCCGCCTGGCCGAGGCGCTCAGTCTCGGGGCCCGGCACCTGCACCGCTTCCCTCACCAGCTCGACGAAGTAGCGCTCGTTGGGCTGCGGGCGATCGAGGTAGATCCAGTGGGGGAAGCCGGGGACGAAGACCTCGGGGAAGGCCACCAGCCTGGCCCCGGCGCGCCCGGCCTCGCGGATCAGGGCGCAGGCCTTGTCCACGGTGGCCTGGCGGTCGAGGTACACGGGCGCCGCCTGCACCGCCGCCGCCGTGAAAGCCGGCCAGGGGCCGCTCATCAGCGGTTGCCGCCCGGTGCCGGCGCCGTGTCGTCGAGGCCGATCGGCCGGGCCGAGGGGGGGCAGAAATCCTGGTTCCGCGCGATGAGGCTGCACGGATCGGCATGCACGTGGACGGCGATGGCCCCCTCGCGGAGCCTCCGGTCCAGGATCGGCCCTTGCTCGGTCATCGGCGTGTCCGTCATCGCGTCCCTCCCTCCTCGATGAGCCCCTCCCGGGAGTACCTGGCCATCATGAACGCGATTCGGGCGGCCGGCCGCGTGGACCCCTTGGCCCGGCTCCCGGGGAAGCTCAGCCCCATGAGGGAGCCCAGCGCGCATCGGCAGCCGTCATCGCCCTGTGGGCTGCGGCAATCCTGCTCCCGCTGCGGGTGCGCCGTCAAGGAACGGGCGTGGTGCGAGCGTGGGGCGGGGCCGGCAGGCTGAAGGGCGCAGGGGAGGCCGGGCAGGGCGAGGATCGTGCGCGCGACCGGCCGGGTCCTGGACGGTGGCGATGACGCGCGGGGGCTGCGCCTTCTCTCCTTTTGAGGGCTGCCCACCTTGTGCCAGCACCAATCGGCATGAAAGGGGGCAAAGGGGAGAAGGGCAGCTTGTCCGTTTGCGGCAACTGTGTAAGATACCTTCCAGAACTCAAGACCCTTTGGGCGGCAACGCCCGTGGGGGTTCGATTCCCCCTCCCGGCACCATCGTCGAGCCAGAGCGCGGTCTTGCCCCGGCCGGCACACGCGGCAGAACGCGAGAGAAGAGGAGGACCAGCTGGATCCGACACCGCAATCCTTGACCGGTATCCGTGTGCTCGACCTGGCCACCGTTCTGGGGGCGCCGGTCGCGGCCACCTTGCTCGGAGAATTCGGGGCCGAGGTCATCAAGGTGGAAGAGCCGATCACGGGGGACCTCCTGCGCCAGTTCGGCCCTCGCTACGAGGGCCGGCCCCTCCTCTGGCTCCAGGAAGCCCGCAACAAGAAATCGATCACGTTGAACCTCCGGCTCCCGCGCGGCCAGGCGATCCTCCGCCAGCTCGCGGCCGGCTGTGACGTCCTCGCGGAGAACTTCCGCCCCGGCACGCTGGAGCAGTGGGGCCTCGGCTACGAGTCGCTGGCGCAGGAGAACCCCGGGCTCGTCCTGCTTCGGGTCTCGGGCTACGGGCAAACTGGGCCATACCGGCACAAGGGGGCCTTCGACCGGGTCGCATCCGCCTTCGCCGGCCTGACCTACGTGTCGGGGTTTCCAGACGCGGAGCCGGTTCGCCAGGGCTTTGCTCTGGGCGACTATCTCGCGGCCTCCTTCGGCGCCTTCGCGGTGATGCTCGCGCTGTACCATCGCGACCGGAACGGGGGTGGCGGGCAGGAGATCGACCTGGCCCTCTACGAGGGGATCTTCCGCGGCTCGGAGGGCATGCTCACCGCCTACCAGAAGATCGGACTGGTGCGCGAGCGCAGCGGGAACCGGCATCCCGGCGTGTCGCCCGCGGGGAATTACCGTTCGGGGGACGGGGCCTGGGTCGTGCTCAACGCCGGCACGGACTCCCTGTGGAAGCGCCTCGCGGCGCTGATGGGGGGCGAGGAGCTGGCGCAGGACCCGCGCTACGCCCGCTCCGCGGACCGGGTGGCCGGCGCCGACGACGTGGACAAGATGGTCGCGGCGTGGGTGAGCACGCGTCCCGCGGCGGAACTCCTGCGGCAGCTGGAGGAGGCCGGCATCCCCGCCGAGAAGCTCTATACGGTGGCCGACATCGCGGCCGACCCGCATTTCCGGGAGCGCAACATCGTCGAGATCGACGACCCGCGGGTGGGGCGGCTCGCCATGGTGGGCGTGGTCCCCAAGCTCTCGAAGACGCCGGGCACGATCAAGTGGGCGGGCCCCGACAAGGGGCAGCACAACGCGGAGGTGTACGGCGCGCTTCTCGGCCTCGGCGCAGAGGAGCTCGCCGCCCTCCGGCGCGACGGCGTCATCTGAACGACAAGGAGTGCATGCGGCTTTCACAGAGGACAAGCTGGCGCTCGGAGCGCCCGAGAATGCCGCCTCGACGACGCTCCTGATCAAGGCG
>JACOVB010000113.1 GCA_016177555.1 Candidatus Rokuibacteriota bacterium | reverse complement strand
CTTCAATGTGAGCGGCGGTCCCTACGGGATCGAGAATGCGGTGGCATCCTTCGGTCCTGGGCTCGCCCTCCTGCTCCTGATGGAGACACCGCTGGTCTGGAGCCTGCCAGTCTCGCTGGCCATGTCCGAGATGGCCGGGGCGCTCCCCGCCGAGGGCGGCTACGTCACCTGGGTGCGGCGCGCCTTCGGCCCCTTCTGGGGCTTCCAGGTCGGCTGGTGGTCCTGGCTCAACTCGTTCGTGGACGTGGCGGTATATCCCGCGCTCTTCGCCGACTACCTGCGCTTCTGGTGGCCCGGCATGTCGGCCCCCGCGCGCTGGGCGCTCGCGCTCGGCTTCATCCAAGGAGCTCATCGTCCTGAACATGTGGCTCCACTCGCTGGCGCTCCTGCTGGAAGTCGCCGCCTTCGTCGCGCTCCGGCTGGGCGAGCCCGATCTGGCGCGGCCGTGGCGCGTCAGCGGGGGCCGCGCGGGCATGTGGCTGACGGCGGCGCTTCCCGCGGCGGTGAGCCTGCTGGCCATGGCGACGGCCGACTGGCTCAACACGGCAATCGGCGTGGCCGCGGCACTCACGGGCCCCGCGGCGTACGCGTGGTGGGGGCGAGCGTGGCGATCGCCAGGCCGAGGGCGGCTCTGACGGGCGCTGCCGCCGGCGGGCGGGGCGCGATGCGCAGGCCCTGCCGCCGCGCCGCGCGCCAGACGCCGGCGCGGAAGGCCGCGTCGTCCATGAGGCGCCCGGCCCAGCTCACACGGACGGGCGGCCTGAGCCGCGCCCGACGCGCGGCCTCGTGAAGGAGCCTCGCGAGCTCGCGCTGAGCCTCCGCCACCACGTGGCGGGCCTGGCTGTCGCCGCCGCGGGCCCGGCGAAGCACGGCGGGGGCCAGCGCGGCGATGCGCCTCACCGCATCGGGCGCGCCGAGGAGCCGTCGCAGCCGGGGCCGGCTTGCCTCACCGGCTATGGCCCTGAGCCACTGGCGCCCGATCCAGAACGCCGAGCCCTCGTCGCCCAGGAGCGGACCGAGCCCGCCGGCGCGCCGCCAGCCTCCGCGCACGTCGCGGCCGAGCGCGATGGAGCCGGTGCCGGCGAGCAGGAGGACCCCCGCCCCCTCGCCCAGCGCGCCGCGATACGCCGCCTCGACATCGGAGATGGCGCGGATCCGGCGAGCCAGCCCGCGCAGCCCGTGCTCGGCCGCGCGGCGCTCGGCGGCCGTCCACACGCCGCGCGAGGCCACGACGAGGGCGCCGATCTCATCCGGCGCGATCCGCCACCGGCGGAGCAGGCGCGCGAGCGGCCGCTCGAGGTCGGGGACGCGGCTCGCGGGCCGCCGGGCGGCGCGCTCCTCTCCCGCGCGGCTTGCGGCCAGCACGCGTACCCAGGTGCCGCCGCGGTCCACCGCCACTGCCCACGAGCCGGCGCGATCCGCTGATCGACGGGCGGGAGGCGTCACGCGGGGTATTGTACGGGGAAAACCTTCGGAGAGCCCCGCAGCCGGGCGCATAATGCTTCACGCCCATGGCGCCCTCCTCCCTCGGCGGGTCGCTCACCTGGCCCGACTACGCGGTCCTTGTGCTCTCGCTGGCCTGTCTCCTCGCCATTGGCGGAGTCTTCACCCGCCAGCAGCGGAACACCGCTGACTTCTTCCTGGCCCGGCGGCGCATCCCGTGGTGGGCCGCGTGCCTGTCCTTCCTCGCGACGGAGATCAGCGCCGTCACGATCATCTCGGTCCCCGCCACGGCCTACAGCGAGAACTGGGAGTACGCGCAGTTCTTCGTCGGCTCGAGCCTCGCCAAGTTCGCCGTGGCCGTCCTCTTCATCCCCGCCTTCTACCGCTACGACTGCGTGACGATCTACGAGTTCCTCAAGCACCGCTTCGGCGCCGCCAGCCAGGTGACGGGCTCCATCTTCTTCTTCATCACGCGGCTGCTGGGCTCGGGCGTGCGGCTCATGGCCGCGGCGCTCGCGGTCTCCGTCCTCGTGGGCTGGCCGCTCTGGGCGACCATCACGCTGTTCACCGCGGTGTCCATCGCCTACATCGCCATGGGCGGCGTCAAGGCGGTGGTCTGGACCAATGTCTTCCAGGCCGGGATGTTCCTCGTGGGCGGGCTCGCCACCGTGCTCTTCCTCGCCTGGGAGGTGCAGGGCGGCCTCGGGGCGATCTTCGCCACGGCATCCGAGGCGGGACGGCTCACCGTCATCAACTGGGGGCCGGCGCCGGGCGATCCGGACTTCTGGCGGCGCGTGCTCACGGACCCGAACATCTTCTGGCTCGCCATCCTCAATGGGCTCGTGGGCTCCATGGCGGCCTTCGGCACCGATCACGACCTCATGCAGCGCCTGCTCACGGTGGAGACGCGGCGGGAGAGCCAGCGGACGCTCTCGATCACGCCGCTCGGCACCCTCGTGACGCTGGCGCTCTACCTCACGATCGGCGCGGGGCTCTACACGTACTACGTCCAGCACGCGGGGACGGCGCTGCCGCGGCCGGACGAGATCTTCCCATTCTTCATCCGGTCCGCCATGCCGGTGGTGCTGCGCGGGATGATGCTCACGGCCATCGTGCTGGCGTCCATCGACTCGCCGCTGGGCTCGCTCGCCGCCTCCTTCGTGACCGACATCTACCGGCCGCTTCTCGTCCCGGACGGGAGCGAGCGCCACTACCTGCGCGTCTCCCGGCTCGCCGTCATCGCCTTCGGCCTCGTCCTGGCGGCGCTGGCATTCGGCTTCTCCTACTTCGACAAGATCCTCTGGCTCGCCTTCAAGATCGCGGGAGTGACCTTCGGCTCGCTGCTGGGCGTCTTCCTGCTCGGGCTCTTGACCCGCGTCCGGTCGAACCGGGCCAACGTGATGGCCATGGTGATCATGGCGCTGATCAACCTCGGGCTCCTGATCCTCGCCGAGACGCGCGTGATCGCGCTGGGCTGGTCGTGGCTCGTGATCCTGGGCACGGCCGGCACCATGGCGCTGGCGGTGCTGCTCGCCCCCGCGCTCGACCGCCGCTAGCGGCTCGCTGGAACAGGCCGCGCCGGCCGCGGTATCATGCGGGCATGATCGCCCTGCACGAGCCACCGGCCGACGACTCGCGGATCCGCCTCAGGGCGGGCGTCATCTCCCTCGTGGTGTCGGCGGTGCTCCTCGGCGCCAAGTACGAGGCCTACCGGCTCACCGGCTCCACGGCCATCCTGTCGGACGCGCTGGAGTCCATTGTCAACGTGGTGGCGGCGGTCTTTGCCGTGGGCGGCCTCATCTTCGCCGCTCATCCAGCCGACCGCAATCATCCCTACGGGCACGGGAAGGTCGAGTTCTTCTCGGCAGCCTTCGAGGGCGGCCTCATCGCCTTCGCCGCCGTCGTCATCGTCTACGAGGTCGCGCTGAGCCTGATCCGTGGCCCCGAGGTGCGCCAGCTGGGCCAGGGCGTCCTGATCATCGCTGCCGCCAGCCTGGCGAACCTCGCCCTCGGCCTGTTCCTCGTCGGCACGGGTCGCCGTTACCAGTCGCTGACCCTCGTGGCCGACGGGCAGCACGTGCTCTCGGATGTCTGGACCAGCGCCGGCATCATCGTGGGCCTGCTCCTCGTCCGGCTGACGGGGCTCGTCTGGCTCGATCCGCTGGCGGCCGCGGTGGTCGCGCTCAACCTTATGTGGACCGGCTACCGCCTGGTGCGCCACGCCGCGGGCGGTCTCCTCGACGAAGAGGACACCGACCTGCTGAACCGGCTGCTGGAGGTGCTGCGCTCCCACGTGGGGCAGGGCGTGATCCGTGTCCATCATCTCCGCGCCATCCGCGCGGGGCGTTTCCACCACGTGGACGCCCATCTCGTCGTGCCGGAGTTCTGGTCCGTGGACCGGGCCCACGATCTGGCCGAGTCGCTGGCGGACACGGTGATCCGGCAGCTCGGCGTGGAGGGCGAGTTCGCCTTCCACACCGATCCCTGCCACCGGATCTACTGCGCCATGTGCGACCTCGACGAGTGCCCCGTCCGCCGCGAGCCCTTCCGGGACCGGCCGCGCCTCACGCTGGAGGAAGCGGTCCATCCCGACATGCCTCACCCGTCCATCGCCTGACGCCGCCCGCCCGCGGGGGGCATGGCGCCTGGACGTCAAGACGGGACCGGAGCGGGCCGGCTGACACTCCGGGATGACTCAGCAACACACTGATAAACAAGCCAAGTTGACAAATCGCCACTGGATGGCGAAAATCTCGCCATGCTGCGGCGAAACATCTCTGATCACGTTCGCGAGGCTCTCCTGGACCGTCCTGTCGTCCTCGTCAACGGGGCCCGGCAGACGGGCAAGACGACCCTCGTGCAGTCGCTCGTGGCCGCCGGCCATCAGGCCACCTACGTGAGCCTGGACGAGGCCCCGGCGCACGCGGCCGCGTACACCGATCCGGCAGGATTTCTCTCCCGGTTCGAGGGCCCGGTGATCCTGGACGAGATCCAGAGGGCCCCGGAGCTGTTCCTCGCGATCAAGGTGCAGGTGGACCGCGCGCGCATCCCGGGGCGCTTTCTCCTGACGGGATCGTCCGACATCCTGCTCCTGCCGCGCCTGGCCGATGCCCTGCCGGGCCGCATGGAGATCCTGACGCTGTGGCCTCTCTCGCAGGGCGAGATCGAGGGCGTTCGCGAGGGGCTGATCGACGTCCTGTTCTCCGATCACATGCCAGCCCTGCCCCGCGGCCGAGCGGTGGGGGCGGAGCTGTGGGAGCGCCTCGTCCGCGGAGGATTGCCGGAGGCGCAAGCGCTGGTCGAGCCGCGCCGGCGCGAGGCCTGGTTCGGCTCCTACCTCACGACGATCCTCCAGCGCGATGTCCGCGACGTCTCCAACGTCGCCGGGCTCACCGAGCTTCCACGCCTGCTGGCCTTGCTCGCCGCCCGAGGAGGCACCCTGCTGAACGCCGCGGAGGTATCCAGCAGCAGCGGCCTGCCCTGGAACACGCTCAGGCGCTACATGGCGCTGCTGCAGGGCGCTTTCCTCGTCCAGACCGTTCCCGCATGGTCCGGAGGGCAGGGGGTACGACTGCTCAAGCGTCCGAAGCTGCTGGTCGTGGATTCCGGCCTCATGGCGTTTCTTCTCGGGGTCGGTGCGGAGCGGCTCGCCGTGGACCAGGGCCCCCTCGGCGGCCTGCTCGAGAACTTCGTGATCATGGAGTTGTGGAAGCAGGCCACCTGGAGCCGGACCCGGCCCGCGTTCTCTCACTTCCGCACCTCGGGCCAGCAGGAAGTGGACCTCGTGCTCGAGGACCGGCGGGGCCGGGTCGTGGGCGTCGAGGTGAAACGGTCGGCGACCGTGGGGCCCGGCGACTTCCAGGGGCTCAGGGCCCTGGCCACCGCGGCCGGGGCGAGGTTCTGGCGGGGTGTCGTGCTGTACGGCGGGGAAATGGCCCTCCCCTTCGGCGGGCGGTTCCACGCGGTGCCCATCGAGGCCGTGTGGCGGACGGGGGCGCCGACGGAGCCCGGCAGGGCAGGCGAGGCTGCACCGGAGGAGGCCTACCGGCTTCAGGCGCCGCGCGCGAAGCGCCCGCGCCAAGTCAGCCGAGCAGGCGGGCGAGGCAGGCCTCGAGCTGGCAGCGGCGCGTGACTGGTGATCCGGGCTGAAGAAGCGGAGCGCGTTGTGATCATACGCGGGGCCCGCGAGCCGTGTATTGACATTGTACGGTCTTCTCATGGACACTGTCGTCGGGCGCCGTGATGCCCTGGATCCAGGGATTCCTGTGGGACGACGAGAACGTGGGGCACATCGGCCGGCACGGGGTCTCTCCGGACGAAGTCGAGGAGGCGCTCTCCGGCAACCCCCTGGTGCCGCGCGGCCGGGATGGGCGTTACCTCGCGTACGGACCGAGCCTCGCAGGGCGCTACCTCTTCGCCGTGTATGTGTCGCGCAGAGGGGCCACAGTGAGGGTCCTCACGGCGCGGGACGTGACGGAGAGAGAGAAGCGGCTCTATCAGGCCAGGCGGAAGGGAAGGCGATGAAGACCAAGCGAGACGTTCCGAAGTTCAAGGACGACCGGGAGGCGGCCGAGTTCTGGGCGACCCACGATTCGGCGCCGTATGCAGGCGCGCTGCGCGAGGTTGCTGTCAAGGCGTCGCCAGGCCTGCGGCGCCACGTGGCCGAGAGGGGCGAGCTGAAGAAGCCGGTCACCTTGCGCCTGGAGCCCCAGCAGATTGCTGCCGCCAAGCAGGTGGCCAGACGCAAGAGCGTCCCGTACCAGACCCTGCTCAGGATGTGGATCGCGGAGGGCTTGACGAAGGAGCGCGTGGGATAGTGGAGCGGCTTGCCGGGCCGGCCCTCAGCCGAGCAGGCGGGCGAGGCAGGCGTCGAGCTGGCAGCGGCGCCAGCCGTAGGCGGTGATGCCGCCGACGACGGGGGCGAGGTACTCGGCGTCCCAGGGATCGCGCATGACCACCACGCCGAGCGCGGGCGCCGCCCGCTGGAGCGCCTCGAGCAGCGCGCGGTTCGACGGGTAGAGGTGGGCGTCGTAGAGGAAGAGGATCGTCGCGCTGGCCCGCCGCGCCGCGCCGGTCGCGCGCGCGATCTCG